>JBFFLO010000001.1:0-39721 GCA_041554895.1 Lutimonas sp.
ATGGTAAAAAATTTAAGACCGAAGGAGGCCAATGACAAGGCACTGATCGAACGGTTTGGCCTGGAACCATTTCTCGATAAGAAACTGGGTAATCTTTCGGGCGGGACAAAACAAAAAGTAAATATAGTCCTCACTTTTATGTTTGAGAGTGAGTTGATCATTCTTGACGAACCTACTACCGGTTTGGACCCAATATCGCTGATCAGGTTAAAGGAAATTATACATGAAGAAAAAGATAAGGGAAAGACGATACTGATTACCACCCACATCATGAGTTTTGTTGAAGAAATTGCTGATGAGATTGTTTTCCTGCTTGACGGCAAGATTTATTTTAAAGGAAGTTCAAATGATCTAAAGCAACGTACGGGTCAGACAGATCTGGAACATGCGATCGCTAAATTGATTTCGAAAGACTTATGATAAAAATATTGAAATATAGTTTTTTTGATCTGATGCGAAGTCGTTGGAGCTATGTATATTTTGCCTTTTATCTGGCGCTGGGATTTGTATTGCTATTTTTG
This sequence comes from Lutimonas sp., assembly GCA_041554895.1. Classification (GTDB taxonomy): domain Bacteria; phylum Bacteroidota; class Bacteroidia; order Flavobacteriales; family Flavobacteriaceae; genus Lutimonas. The sequence continues at coordinate 522 of JBFFLO010000001.1, forward strand.
AATAATGATATAAATAAGGCAGTGATCACCCTAATGAATATCATCATTGTGCTTACACCATTGATAGGAACCATATTCGGGGTGATGTATTATTACAATTCCAAGGAATTTACAGAATTATTGCTGGCGCAGCCAATAAAGCGCAGCACGATTTTCACCGGGCAATATCTGGGGATATCCATTTCACTCACACTCAGTTTAATATTGGGTCTAGGCATTCCTTTTTTACTCTACGGACTTTTTATGTCATCTGCCATTTTTGAATTTGCCTTGCTATTGGTAGTAGGGATGTTGCTGAATTTTATATTTGTGGCCTTGGCGTTTAATATAGCACTTTCTAACGAAAACAGGATCAAAGGGTTTGGTTATGCGATCCTGATGTGGCTGTTCCTTGCGGTGATCTATGACGGTATTTTTCTGATCTCTCTGGTTGTGTTCAATGAGTATCCGTTAGATAAATTCGCTCTTTTTGCAACCATGTTCAACCCTATTGATCTGTCCAGAATATTGATCTTGTTAAAACTTGATATTTCAGCTTTACTTGGGTATACCGGGGCAGTATTTAAAAAGTTTTTTGGCACAGACCTTGGATTTTTTCTGTCACTCGCTGTGATGTCGTTATGGGTGGTTTTTCCTGTGTGGAGAATCAGGACCAAGCTTAAAAGGAAAGATTTTTAATTGGCTTACTCAGGTTGGCCACCTATGATGGGGTAACCGGCATTGATCCAGTTAAAAAAACCTTCATCGATAACAGCTGTTTTTTTATACCCCTGTTTTCTCAGCATGTTAATGATCTTATCAGATGCCGCATGAGGGCAGGAACAATAGGCAATGATCCAGGTGTCATCATTTGGCAGGCCTTGTGCAACCTTATCTTCAGATATATAATACGGTATTGGGATTGCACCGGGAATATGGGCATTGTGCCATTCTGAGGTGGTCCTTGTATCTAAAATTATCAATTTATTTTTGTCTTTAAGTGCTTTTGCTACCTGCTCCATGGGTACGTACCTCTCCTGTTTTAAGGTAAAAGAAGGGTTTTTTCCTGTTGGATTCGACACATAATCCTTAGGTTCGGGGTAAGGCGATAACTCTTTGGGTTCAGGGCTCCAACCAGATGCCAGGCTTCTTATATAAGCGGTAAGGTCATTTATTTGATGATCTGATAATTGAGTTTTGAAGGCTTTCATTTCAGTTTCTTCCCTTCCGTTTTCAATAGCATGTTTGATATACGCATCGGTGGCAAAGGCTAAAAATGCCGGATTGGCAAGAGCAGGCGCTGTAACCCCTTCTGCTTTAGAACCATGACATTCTGAGCATTTTTGCTCAAATAATTTAGAACCTGTTCTGAGGTCCCCTTCAATGGGTTCCATCGATAATTCAATGGTTTCATGGCCAGCTTTATATTTCAGCCATATGGCCAAAGTAAAAATATCTTTCATAGACATCGGCCCACCAGAGTCAGCTAAATAAGGAGCCATTGCGGTGTTGGGTCTACCAAACCCAATAGAGCTTGCTAAAAAATTAAGAGGCATAGTTGACATCAGCGACCTGGATTTTAAGGAGGGGGCATAATCTGCTGCATTTCCTTCTCTGTCTGCTCCATGGCAAAGCGTGCAGTATTTCTGATAATTTTGTTCGGCTCTTTGTGCATCAATTTTTGTTAGTGGTGCGTTTCGGGTTTGTGCCTGTGCAACATTAACTAAAAAAAATAAAAGAACAATATAAAATTGTCCTGAAAAACGGGCACTTTTGGTCGATCTGGTCATCAGAGCAAATTATAAAAAACTATGCAATTTTACTAATGGTTTTAATATCTTTGATATCTTAAAATTTTAAATTTAATCATGGAAAATCAAGTTTCAACTAAAACCGGAGAACAGCTCGGGATCAAAAGTTATCAGGCAGTTTTTATCACCAAGGTATACAACTGGATGGCGCTTGCCTTGTTCATTACTGGAATCGTTGCGTATTATACGGCTACTTCACCTCAAATATTCAATGTGATTATTGGATCTCGATGGCTATTTTTCGGATTAATAATTGTCGAATTGGCCTTAGTGGTATATCTGAGCCGGGCCATAAACAGTATGAGTCGAAATATGGCTATTGGGTCATTTTTACTGTATTCAGTGCTAAACGGTCTGACCATATCGGTCATTTTTATGGCCTACACTTCTAGTTCAATTGCAAGTACTTTTTATATCACTGCGGGTACCTTTGCTACCATCAGTTTTTACGGGTATACAACCAAAAAAGACCTGACAAGTATAGGGAATATGGCTTTTATGGCATTGATCGGTATCATTATAGCCTCGATAGTGAATATGTTCTTACAGAATGAAATGATGTACTGGATCATTAGTTATCTGGGTGTGGCTATTTTTGTGGGCCTGACAGCCTATGATACCCAAAAGCTGAAGGAAATTGGAAGCAGGGGTTTTACCAATGAAGAAGGAATGGAAAAAATGTCGATCATTGGCGCATTAATCTTATACTTGGATTTTGTGAATCTTTTTCTTTTTTTACTCAGGGTCTTTGGTAGCAGAAAAAACTAATCGCTTTTGTTAAATGGTTTTATGGGAAATTACAAGCCAAAAAAACGACTGGAGGCCAGTGAATATATAGCGGGAATTCTGAAAGGAGACAGGGTATTGTTATCTAGGGCGATAACGATTGTGGAGAGTAATCTTGCTAGTGATAAAATATTGGCAAAGGATATTATCCAGGCTATTTTACCAAGTTCAGGAAATTCCATAAGGATTGGAATCACCGGAGTTCCCGGAGTGGGGAAGAGTACTTTTATTGAGGTTTTTGGGAAACATTTGATAGCACTTGGGCACAGGGTGGCCATTCTTTCGATTGACCCCAGCAGTCAACGATCAAAGGGGAGTATCCTTGGAGATAAAACCAGAATGGAGGAGTTGGCTACCCGCGAAGAAGCTTATATTAGGCCTTCTGCTTCGGGAGATACTTTAGGCGGAGTGTCGAATAAAACAGGCGAAACCATGTTGCTTTGTGAAGCAGCCGGCTATGATGTGATACTTATAGAAACAGTGGGTGTAGGGCAATCAGAAACAGCCGTGCATGGCATGACGGATTTCTTTTTGCTTTTGATGTTGTCGGGAGCAGGGGACGAACTGCAAGGCATTAAAAAAGGCATCATGGAAATGGCCGATATGCTCGTCATCAATAAGGCTGATGGAGACAATGTCAAAAAAAGTCAAATGGCCAAAATACAATATGAAAATGCCTTGCATATATTTCCTCCGGCAGAATCAGGTTGGACCCCCGTGGTAAGTACCGCTTCAGCGCTTAAAAATATTGGTATTGCTGAGGTTTGGGATAAAGTCATTGAATTTAAAAAACTGGTAGACGAAAACGGTTATTTTAAATCCAACAGGAAAGAGCAGCAAATACAATGGATGTATAACAATATCCATGAAGGATTGAAACAGCTCTTTTATGGATCCAGACATATTGCTGAACAACTGAAAATACTTGAAAGAGAAATCATTGAGGCTAAGGTTTCCCCTGTAAAGGCCGCTGAAAAGATTATTGAGGAATTCAGGTCTACTTTGTAAGTTTTAGGCCATAAAAAAGGCCCGACACATGTGAAGAGCCTTTTAATTTTACACGCCTGTCCTTATTCATTGGCCAAATACATTTTCATGATCTTAATGGCTGATTCGGCAATCACGGTTCCAGGACCAAAAACAGCAGCTACCTTTCTTTCAAATAAATAATCATAATCCTGAGCTGGGATAACCCCGCCGGCAAAGACCATGATATCAGATCTTCCGAGCCTTTCTAATTCATCTATTAATTTTGGGATCAGCGTTTTGTGACCCGCAGCCAAACTTGATGCCCCCACAAAATGCACATCATTTTCGATAGCTTGTTTAGCTACTTCCTCAGGTGTTTGAAACAATGGCCCCATGTCAACGTCAAAGCCAAGATCGGCAAAACTTGAAGCGACTACTTTAGCCCCCCGGTCATGTCCATCTTGTCCCATTTTGGCGATCATCACCCGTGGCCTTCTACCTTCCAGTTCCGCAAAATGATCGGCCAGCTTTTGCGCCGCTGCAAAAGTTTTATCATTGCTAACTTCTTTTCGGTATACCCCACTGATCAACCTGGTGTCAGCTTTATGTCTTCCAAAATGTTTTTCCATGGCATCGGATATCTCACCTAACGTCGCAAAATTTTCGGCAGCATCGACGGCAAGTTCTAATAAATTACCTTTCCCACCACCGGCACAGTCTTCAACAGCCTTTAACTTCCTGTTGACAATGGCTGGGTCTCTTTGCGATTTTAGCTTATTCAATCTTTGGATCTGTGCCATCCTTACTGCTGTATTGTCTACCTCCAGGATTTCAATATCTGACGCTTCCCTGGTTTGAAATTTGTTCACCCCAACAAGAATATCCTGCCCTGAGTCAAGCCTGGCCTGCTTTCTTGCAGAGGCCTCTTCGATTCTCATTTTTGGAACACCCGTCTCAATGGCTTTTGCCATGCCGCCTAATTCTTCAACTTCCTCAATAAGTTTCCAGGCTTTTTTAGCAATTTCCTCAGTCAGGTACTCCACGTAAAAAGAGCCCGCCCATGGATCGACCGATTTGGTGATCTGGGTTTCTTCCTGAATAAAGATCTGGGTGTTTCTTGCAATACGCGCAGAAAAATCTGTAGGGAGGGCAATCGCTTCATCGAGCGCATTGGTATGCAAAGATTGCGTTCCTCCCAAACCAGCGGCCATGGCCTCGATACAGGTTCTTGCTACATTATTGAACGGATCTTGTTCACTCAAACTCCACCCTGAAGTCTGGCTATGTGTTCGCAGTGCCATCGATTTAGGATTTTTAGGATCAAATTGTTTGATGATCTTGGCCCACAGCATTCTGGCAGCTCGCATCTTGGCGATTTCCATAAAGTGGTTCATGCCAACTGCCCAGAAAAAGGATAATCTGGGGGCAAATTCATCAATCTTCAATCCAGACTTCAATCCGGTCCGAATATATTCCAATCCATCTGCCAGGGTATAGGCCAGTTCAATATCGGCGGTTGCTCCTGCTTCCTGCATATGGTAACCACTGATCGAAATAGAATTGAATTTAGGCATATGCTTCGTAGTGTACTCAAAAATATCCCCAATGATTTTCATCGATGGAAGAGGAGGATAGATATAGGTGTTACGCACCATGAATTCCTTCAGGATATCATTTTGGATGGTTCCGCTAAGTTTATCAAGGCTGACTCCCTGTTTTTTAGCAGCGGCAATGTAAAAGGCCATAATTGGCACCACTGCACCATTCATTGTCATGGAAACCGACATCTTATCCAGTGGGATCTGGTCAAAAAGAATTTCCATATCCAGTATTGAATCGATGGCTACACCGGCCTTTCCAACATCACCTGTAACCCTCGGGTGATCTGAATCATAACCACGATGGGTTGCGAGATCAAAAGCCACGGATAAGCCTTTTTGCCCGGCTGCCAGGTTTCTCCTGTAAAAAGCATTTGATTCCTCAGCTGTTGAAAATCCGGCATATTGTCTTACAGTCCAGGGCCTTGTTACATACATCGTACTGTATGGCCCTCTGGTAAAAGGGGGCAATCCGGCTGCAAAATCCAGATGCTCTGCATGTTTTATATCTTCTCGGCTAAATTCATTTTTTACAGGGATGCCCTCTGGAGTGATCCAGGATTCCCGGTTCTCAGCAGGTCTTATTTTTTCTTCAGCACTTGTGTTGATCGTCAAATCAGAAAAATCAGGTCTCATATCTCCAAAGCTTTTGTGGTTTTTGAAATTTTTTGTTGGATTTCGGTCAGGGTTTTATAAATGTCGGATCTTACATGAATGAATCCGTCAAGCCCGGCTTCCAGAAGTGATTTCTGAATGCCTTCCGGGTTCCCTGCCAATAAAAGTACTTTAGTGGGGTTCTGTTCCCTGAAATCTTTGACATAGTCCAAAGCTGACTGCTTATAATCAGGATCCGAACTGCAAATGACCACAACATTCGAATCGGATTTAGCTGTTTTTTCAGCAGCTTCCTTATAAGAATCAAAGCTCTTTTCACTTTCTATTGTGAACGCGCCAACACCCATGAAGTCATAAGCAAAGGCGGCCCTGGCCTTTCTCATCGTGAGTTGTCCAAAACTTGCGATTTCAACAACAGGCCGATACCCCTTCTGGATTACAAAATGCTCGGTAGCATATCTGATTTTTTCAATTTCCAAACCTGCTCGTTGACGTACAAGTAATTTCGGATCTGTGTTTTTGTTTTGATGATATAGCATATCCTCAGCAACCGTTTCCATCAGGTTAGGATATTTATTTACCCCGACCATGGCAATGCTTCTTAGCGACAAAAGCCTGATCTTCTTCATCCTTATCTCAGCGATCTGGAACTGGATCTTTCCATTTTCTGTTTGTGCAATAAAGCCTCCTGAACTTTCTATTGCCTTAAAAACTGCAAGCGCATTTTGAGCCATTTGTAAGCACAATTCTTCAATATAATAGGATCCGTCGACCGGATTGGCAACCTTTCCGAAGTAAGATTCTTCTCTAAGGATAGTGGTTATATTTCCAGCGACCCTGCTTGAAAAAGCATTTGAACTGTTAAACTCATGATCATACGGGTCCAATTCAAGACCATCAACATTGCCAAGCAGGGCAGCCATGGCTTCAGTAGTGCTTCTCAGCATATTTGTATTGGCATCAATTACAGACTTTGACCAGACTGACGTTTTGGCCATCACGCCAACTTTTGGATTGATCACTTCGTATTTGGAAGCGATCCCTGCTAAAAGGCTATTGAATACCCTGAACTTGGCTATTTCCACAAAATACTCCGAACTAACGCCCAGGATAAAGTGAAGATTTTCAAAAATTTCTTTTTGGGACCTTCCTTTCCCGATCATTTCTTCAATTAAAAACACAAGGGAATTAAGGGTGTAAGCAATTTCCTGCACCTGATTTGATCCTGCATCCTGGTAAATTGTTCCAGATACTGTCAGCGTTTTAAAATTCGGATAATCATGAAAAATACCGGTCAGCTGACTTGCCTGATCCAAAAGATCCCTGTCAAGAGAACCAGTTTCGAGATATTGGTTAAATATGTCAAGGTCGATATAACCCATCACAAGTTCAGGATCTATCGAATGGCTTTTAAGAAAGGATGCATAGGAAGCGGCAAAGGAAAAAGATTCCTTGTTCAGCAAAAATGATACGGAAATACCATTGAAATCTATATCTTTTAACAATCGGTTGGCCGAAACATTGCTGCTGATCTCAAAAAGAAGGCCGGTCATGCCTTCCTCTAATGCTTTTAAAGCCAGTTGATTCGCCTCAGCGACATCTTTAACGGTGATTCTTCTGTAATTGGCCACCTCAGCGCTATTCTCTCCCGTATTTTTTAATAACTCCTTTTGATCCTCTTTTGTATAAAATGGCTGAAGATCTATTCCGTTAAGATTTTTCCAAACCAGTCTTTTGTCAAAATCTGCTCCTTTCAGGTCAATGTTGGCTTTATCTATCCAATCCTGCTTTGACGGAGCAATGAAATCCTGAAACAGCATTTTTTCTTTGCTATCGTTGTTCATAATCTTTCTTTGTGTTCTACAATTTGTTTTCAAATTAAGGACTATAAATTTAGTGATTAAATACTCACAAAATTCCCCCAAATCTTTCATGGATGGCTTTGTTTAAATCCTCTTGATGATCAGGGTGGGCAATATCTCTTAAAGCCAGGGCTCTTTGCCTGAGGTTTTTCCCGAAAAGTTCTGCGACTCCAAATTCTGTGGCTACGAACCTTGCATGTGCCCTGGTAGTTACAACGCCGGCTCCGGGCCTTAAGGAAGGCACGATTTTAGAAAGCCCCTTAGCTGTTGTTGAAGTGATCGCAATGATTGGTTTTCCTCCATCAGAAAGAGCAGCTCCCCTCATAAAGTCCATTTGTCCGCCAACTCCTGAAAACATCCTAAGACCGATAGAATCTGCACAAACCTGACCAGTCATATCTATTTCTATGGCCGAGTTGATCGCGGTAACTTTAGGGTTTTGCCTGATGACAGCCGTATCATTGACATAGGCGATATCCCTCATCTCTATTTCTGCATTATCATCCATAAAATCATATAATCTTCGTGTGCCCATGGCAAACCCGGAAACAATCTTATAGGGATTTACTTTTTTCTTGGCGCCATTCACGACACCTTTTTCAACCAGATCAACAATGCCTTCTGAAAACATCTCGGTATGAATACCAAGGTCTTTATGAGTGTCAAGATAGGTAAGCACGGCATTGGGAATTCCTCCGATACCCATTTGAAGGGTAGAGCCGTCATCAATAATTTCTGCTATATTTTTCCCAATTCTCTTTTCTGACTCTGTAGGAGCAATGAATTTCATTTCATGGATTTCTTCATCAACCATCACGCAAGCATCGAAGTTGTTGAGATGAACAATGCCATCTCCAAAGGTCCTGGGCATGTTCTTGTTGATTTGAGCGATTACTTTTTTCCCCATTTCAATGGCCGAAATAACAATATCAACGGATACTCCTAAAGAGCAAAACCCATGTTTGTCAGGATGGGACACATTGACCAGTACGATGTCGAGATCCATGTATCCCTGACGAAATAAACTTGGAATATCGCTAAGGAAGATCGGGATGTAGTCAGCCGTTAGGCCTATCATATTTCTGATATTACCACCTATGAAAAATGCGTTGGTGTGAAAACTGTCTTTTAATTCGAGAGACGTGTAGCCACATTCTCCTTCAGTATGCAGATGAACTATTTCAACGCCTTTCAACTCTGGACCTCTTTTGACCATGGCTTTCACCAGAGACTGGGGGGTTGCAGCTCCTCCTTGGATTAATACCCGGTCTCCTGATTTGATGAGTTTAACAGCTTCTTCAGCTGTCATGATATTGGGGATTTTCATTTGATTGATATTTAGTTATATTAATTTTTGTTTAAAGTAATTACGATAAAAAGCTTAAAATGATACCTGCGGCAATCGCTGATCCTATAACACCTGAAACATTAGGTGCCATAGCGTGCATCAGGAGGTAATTATGAGGATCTGATTTTAAAGCCTCGGCGTGCACTACCCGCGCACTGTCAGGTACTGCTGAAACTCCGGCTGCCCCAATAAGAGGGTTGATCTTGTTTTCGCCTTTTAAGAAACGGTTCATAAATTTGGCAAACAACAGACCTCCCATGGTGGCAATAACAAAAGATATGGCTCCTAAACCGAAAATAAGCAGTGAATCTTTGGTGATAAATATATCAGCCTGAGTTGATGCCCCAACTGTTACGCCAAGAAGAATCGTCACAATATCGATGAGTTTGGTTCTTGCCGTATCTGCCAGTCTTTCGGTTCTTCCTGATTCCTTTAAAAGGTTGCCAAAGAATAACATACCCAACAAAGGTAAGGCGCTGGGAGATATAAAGGTAGTCAATAATAAGGCTACCACGGGGAAGATCATTTTTTCCTTATGGGAAACCGCTCTTGGTGGTTTCATTCTTATTTTCCTTTCTTCCTTGGAGGTCAACAACCTCATCAAAGGAGGTTGAATGACCGGAACAAGTGCCATATATGAATAGGCAGCAATGGCTATGGGTCCGATCAGGTTTTTAACGGTCGTGCCATCGGCCAAAACATTAATACCATTGGCAAGCTTAGAAGATAAAAAGATCGCAGTAGGGCCATCGGCGCCTCCAATGATCCCGATTGCTCCGGCCTCAGGCAAATTAAAACCCAGATAGAGCGCTCCGATAAAAGTAGCAAAGACACCGATTTGAGCAGCAGCACCCAAAAGCATAAGTTTTGGGTTGGCAATAAGGGATGAGAAATCGGTCATGGCACCAATCCCCAAAAATATCAAGGGAGGATAAATACCCTTTACGACACCAAAGTATAAATAATTTAATACAGAACCGCTTTCATAGATTCCGGTTTGATTTCCGGGAACAAAAGGGACATTACCAATAATGACCCCTGCTCCGATAGGGATAAGTAACAAGGGTTCGTAATCGTATTTGATGCCAAGGTATATAAAGATGATCCCTATCAAAATCATGATGAGGTTACCGGAAGTTGCATTGGCAAATCCTGTGAAATTATAGAACCTCTTTAAACCGTTAAAGGCTTCAGATACAGTTGAACCCATTTCATTGTCCAGGCTTTGGGAGATTACATCAAGCGAGGCGATCTCAACAGGTTCTGCAAGGCTCCCTATACTCAATAAGGGCTGCAAGAGCAGGAGCAAGGCCAGGGTTCCAAATATGGTATACAGTCTTTTCATTGTTTTTTGTTTTCTGTCAATACATGAATCTCAAACTTTTGCAAAACGCTAAAGTCTTTTCATCGCATTTACACTAGTTCTATCATCACTTCGTTTTGTAATACTTTTTGCCCTGCGCTCACGAGTACAGCTGTAACCTTACCTGCTTTTTCGGAAGTGATGTTATTTTCCATCTTCATTGCTTCCAATTGAACCAAACGATCACCCACTTTCACAGAATCGCCAACTTTCACATCGACAACCATAATAGATCCGGGAATCGGGGCGAGAATTTTTGTCTTTTTGGAAGAAGGGTTAACCTTAAGCGGTTCAACCGGTCTCTTTGAAGCAGATCTTATCAGTGTTGGGGTTTTGGAGGGTTTGATATCTTCTTTTAGTTGCACTTTGTATCTGGTTCCGTTTACTTCAAGATCAATATTGTTTCCCTCATGCGACAACAATAAAACATGGTAATTATTTTCGTGCACTTTGAATTTAAATGATTTCATTTTTTCTGATTTTCGGGTTGTTCAAGTCATTTAGGATGCCCTAATATTACAATTTATGGTGAATGCCATAAATTTTAGAACTCCAAGGTGAATATGACTTTTCAGCCTTTTTAATAGTCAATATCGGATTTTCAAAATCGTGTTGTTCACTGAGATACATATGAATGGCCGCAGCGATAACGGCAGCTTCCTCACCGGTAAATTTTTCATTGGCCGTTATGGCGATATCTTTGATCTTCTTGTCAGGGCCTTTTGTAATGATTTTATAAACATAGAGCAGTACGGGTAAGCCAAATTTAAAGAACAATGAAAGCATCAACAGGGCACTGAAGACGATTACCAGGCCAGAAAACAGGATCATGTATCCTTCTCTTATTTGCGTCATTAAAATAATGGTTGGTATCATTATAATGGAATATTTGAATGTTTCTTTGGAGGATTGACCTCTTTTTTATTGGCTAACAACTCAAGAGCCCGGATAATTCTAAAACGGGTATTCCTTGGCTCTATGACATCATCGATAAAGCCATATTTTGCAGCTTCATACGGATTGGCGAATTTTTTAGTGTATTCATCTTCTTTTTGAGAGATGTATTCTCTTTTTTCCTGGTCATCGTCAATTTTATTGATGTTCCTGCCCTCGAGAACCTCAACGGCCCCTTTGGCTCCCATTACAGCAATTTCGGCAGTTGGCCATGCATAATTGATATCCCCCCTAAGTTGCTTGCAACTCATGACATCATGCGCACCACCGTATGATTTACGCAGCGTAATGGTGACTTTAGGAACGGTGGCTTCCCCATAAGCGAACAGCAGTTTGGCCCCGTGAAGTATGATTCCCCCATATTCCTGACCTGTGCCAGGAAGGAAACCAGGAACATCTACTAATGTCACTATAGGTATGTTAAAGGCATCACAAAACCTAACAAAACGGGCTGCTTTCCTGGAGGCTTCAATGTCTAAGACACCGGCATAATACTTAGGTTGGTTTGCGACGATTCCAGCGGGTCTGCCATTAAAACGCCCAAAACCTACAACAATATTTCTCGCATAATTTCTGTGCACTTCCATAAATTCTCCCCTGTCAGTGATTGTGGAAATTATATCGACCATATCATAAGGTTGATTAGGATTTTCAGGAATGATTTCGTTCAAGATGTCCTCAAGCCTGTCAATAGGATCGGAACATTTGATAATTGGTGGATCCTCCAAATTGTTTGAAGGCAGATAACTCATCAATTTTCTGACCAGTAGAATGTTTTCCTCATCATTTTCAGCCAGGAAATGGGAAACCCCCGATTTTGTAGAATGGATATGAGCTCCTCCTAATTCTTCTGTTGTCACCACTTCTCCGGTAACGGTTTCAACTACCTTGGGACCTGTAACGAACATATAACTTGTCTTTTCGGTCATGATGGTAAAATCGGTAAGGGCAGGAGAATACACTGCTCCACCGGCACATGGTCCGAGAATAGATGAAATCTGAGGTATAACGCCTGAAGCCATGATATTTCGTTGGAAGATTTCGGCATAACCTGCTAAAGACCGTACACCTTCCTGAATTCTGGCACCACCACTGTCATTTAATCCTATAACCGGAGCTCCGATTTTCATGGCCATATCCATGATCTTACAGATCTTTAAGGCGTAAGTTTCCGAAAGTGAGCCTCCAAAAACTGTGAAATCCTGCGAAAACACGTACACTGTTCTTCCGTCTATGGTTCCATGACCGGTAATGACACCATCAGAAAGAAATTTTTGCTTGTCAAGCCCGAATGATTTTGTCCGGTGTGTAACGAACATGTCAAATTCTTCAAAACTGTCATCGTCAACAAGCAGGTCTATTCTTTCACGGGCCGTTAATTTGCCTTTGGCATGCTGAGAATCGATTCTTTTTTCGCCTCCTCCTAATTTAGCTTTAACTCTTTTTTCAATGAGCTCATTAATTTTTGTTTGATTCACCATAGGTTCTAATTTAAAAGGTATCTAATAGGTTGATTTCTGATTGTGATCAGAAGAGATAATTTTACTTTGAGCAAAGTTCAGTAAGGACCCCATGTGTAGACTTAGGGTGAAGAAACCCAATGTTTAAGCCTTCTGCGCCTGGTCTGGAAACTTTATCTACCAGTTGTATCCCCTTTTGAGAAAGATCTTCAAGTGCTTCAGAGGCATCAGGTACGGCAAAGGCAATATGATGCATGCCTTCTCCTTTTTTTTCAATGAATTTGCCAATGGGTCCGTCGGGAGCTGTACTTTCCAGCAGCTCAATTTTGGTGTCTCCGACTTGAAAAAAGGCGGTTTTAACTTTTTGGTCTTTAACTTCTTCCACTGCATAGCAAGTCAAGCCTAAAACTTCTTCATAATATTTTCTGGATTCTTCAATGCTTTTTACAGCGATTCCGATATGTTCGATGTGACTGATATTCATTGGTTTTGATTTTTGAAGATAGTGTTTGAAAGACCATGCAAAATTATTTATAAGATCGACTTCAAAGCATGACTAATGTCATCAACTGTTTTTTAAGGGTATAACATGTTTCAAATTTTTGAATTATAATAGGATTTGATTCTGAATTTTTGAACCAATCGCCTCAAAACATCAAATTATTCTGAATAACACCAAGCTTTCATTGGGAATTCCATAACGAGCTATTTCTATGTTTTACAGTGATTTAGACCTGTGATTCAGGCCATTAATTCCTAGTGTTTTAATGTTGTGGAAAGGACAGGTCTTTTTTCAGGGTTCATTTTATTCATGGATCCAATATGACCCAAATGATCATGGCAATGTTCACGAATATTCTAAAAATTTTGGCAACAGCTGCCGTATTTTTCATCGATGATGGGATTCCAAAGCTTCTGTCACAGACCAGTCACAAAATCTTTCCATTCGGCAGTCTGATGATAAGCCTTGTTTTTTAATGTCAAAACAATGACCTCCTTTTGAATACATAGACAGCGCTGCATGATCCAAATCCTTCAAATAAAAATGGGAAGCTTGGAGTTCAGTTAATTGAGCAACCGTTCTGAATTGGTCGCGCCCAATCCTATGACCTGGTCATAGCGATCCCCAAATTTTCTGTAATATACGATCACAGTGTATTCATTTTCGGTTTGATAAAAGGAGCCTTCAACCTTATAAGGATTGATCCTGAAATCTTTGTTTACGGCTACATAGGTATAATTATAAAAACCCTGTTTAAAAAGCATGGTGGCTTCGTAAAGGCCGGTATCGGCGTTGAAGGCCATTTTATTTTCAGGGGTGATCTGCCAGTCATTGAAATTTCCATAAATGTAGACATCATCCTGCTCAAAGTTATCACCGTACTTTAAGCTGAAATGCACCCAGGAATAATCGCCTTCGAGTGAAACATCTTCAGCATCAAGCGTTCTTAATACAAAGTTGCCATTGATATCAGGATAAAAAGTATAAGGCCTGTTTCCGCGGGCTTCGTTGGCATATAAATAGGTGTTGAAGATATTGTCTAACCGGGTTTTGAAAATGTTATTGGTAGCATTTCTGATCTCCTTGGTGTCAAAATAAAGGTACTCATTGCCGGCCCAATACGATATGCCATCCACATAGTTGTACCAAAGTTGTGTGCCTCGTGTATATTTTGGTTTGATCCCTTTGATCACAGAATTCCAGTCGTTGTTCTGGTAAACATCAACTTTGATCTCCTGATTGGGATCATTCAATAGCAGGTTAGGGTGGTTGATCTGGAATTGTATGCTGTGTTGCGCATTTATTTTTGAAGGATCAGTACTCCTGTGCGCGCTTACTGCCACGTTTACTTTAGGTTGATAGATAATAAACCTGCGGGTGAATAAAACATTTCCATAATTGTCCAAAATACTGATCAAATAATTACCGCTTATTTTGATCCTGTTATTTTCATTTGGGATTTCAAGCTCGTAATGTGTATAGTATTGCAGCGTATTAAACGAATTTTGGTAGTTTCTGAACCTGTCTGTAGCATATCCTGTCATGTATTCGGTAGAGGATAAATTTGATACTTGCCAGTTGTAGTCACAGTGCTCAATCTTATAAGAATAGATCTTTTGTTCAGCATTGATGTCATCAAAACTGAGCCTAAGTTTTTCTCCCAACTTGACAATTGGTGCATAAGACTCAGGATCCAAAGGTTTAAATTCAATGGTTTTAATATATGAGGGCGCCGGGATGATATTATTTTGCTGCGCCTGTAATTCAAAGAAACAAAGGGCAATTGACAATAAGAAAATCGTTTTTTTTAAAAATACAGAATCTATATGCATCTGTTTTGTAGCGTGTTGTGCAATAATTGCTTGTTTTTTTACTGAGTTAGGTGAACAAAAGTCCATTCATTTATTCATTCCAAATAAATGTTAATTAAATGCTAATCTATAAAATATTAATTATTAAATTTGCCCTCGATTAAGAAACAATTAATTTTTCCTTTTTACAGCCATTGTATAACAAAGGAGAATTTATTTAATTAAGCAAAGTATGTCAACAGACATTAAAATTAAAAAGGGCTTGAATATTAAGCTCAAAGGAGTGGCCGCTCAAGAAATATCTACGGCGAATCGCTCAAAAACTTTTGCTATCGATCCATCAAATTTTCACGGAATACTACCAAAATTATCTGTAAAAGAGGGTGATAAGGTTAAAGTTGGAGATACGGTCTTTTATGCAAAGAATAATGAGAAGATGAAATTTGTTTCTCCGGTTAGTGGTGAAATCAAAGAGATTGTTCGCGGAGCAAAACGGAAGATATTATCGGTAAAGATCACTGCAGATCAGAAAGATTCTTATGTTGATTTCGGTGTTAAAACACCAAGTAAGTTAGCAGCTCCTCAGATAAAGGAGTCGTTGCTGGAAAGCGGGTGTTGGCCTATGATCAAACAGCGTCCGTATGATGTTGTAGCGAATCCGGAAGATTCTCCAAAGGCAATTTTTATTTCTGCTTATTCCACGGCTCCATTGGCAGCCTCTCATAAGGTAGTTTTAGAGGGAAAAGCAAAAGAATTTCAAACTGGTATTGACGCCTTGGTGAAATTAACTGAAGGAAAAGTTCACTTATCTGTAGGTGCTTCGGATACTTTTTTAGACCAGGTTACAGGCGTGGTTCTTCATAAGGTCACAGGAAAGCACCCCGCAGGAAATGTAGGGGTTCAGATCGCTCAAGTAGACCCTGTCAATATAGGAGATAGGGTATGGGTAGTGAATCCTCAGGATGTTGTTTCTATAGGGTCCTTGTTTCTAACAGGTAAATATGACCCGAGCAGGATCATTGCGCTTGCAGGAAGCCAGGTTGAGGGCCCCCAATATTATGAAGTGATTCAGGGAGCTCAAATGAGTGATATTGTAGCTGGAAAATTGAAAGAAGGCAAAAGCAGGATGATTAGCGGAAATCCGCTGACTGGTTCGGCTGTTGGCCCGAAAGACTCAATTGGTTTTTATGATGATACCGTAAGTGTTATACCTGAAGGTGATCATCATGAATTCTTTGGATGGATGCCATTTATCGGAAATCATAAGTTCAGCATGAGCAGGACATTTTTTTCCTGGTTGTTACCTAACAAGGAATATGATCTTGACACCAACCTTAATGGTGAAGAAAGAGCTTTTGTGATCACTGGAGAAATGGAAAGGGTATTTCCTATGGATATCTATCCTATGCAGTTATTAAAGGCAACCATGATTCAGGATATAGAAAAAATGGAAAACTTAGGGATCTATGAAGTAGCTCCAGAAGATTTCGCATTGATCGACTTTATAAGCACATCCAAGATCGAAGCGCAGGAGATCATTCGTGAAGGATTAGATTTAATGATTAAAGAAGTAGGCTAGATGAATTTTCTTAGAAAACAATTAGATAAAATTAAGCCCCATTTTGATAAAGGGGGGAAATTTGAAAAATATGCACCGGCTTTTAACGGGATAGATACTTTCCTTTTTGTGCCGAATCATACTACTAAACACGGAGCACATATCAGGGATGGAATTGACCTGAAAAGGGTAATGATCACTGTGGTAATTGCTTTGTTACCTGCACTTATTTTCGGAATGTGGAATGTCGGTTACCAGAATATGGGTGATGGACATGGATTTATGGACTATTTTATTTTCGGAGCAATTCGGTTTTTACCGATGATCATCGTTTCTTATGGAGTAGGACTAGGTATTGAGTTTGCTTATGCCGTGTTCAGAGGACATGATGTTAACGAAGGCTATTTGGTAACAGGATTGCTGATTCCTATGATCATGCCAATTGATCTTCCATTGTGGATGTTGGCAGTATCTGTTGTATTTGCTGTTATTCTTGGAAAAGAGGCATTTGGAGGAACGGGAATGAATATTCTAAACCCTGCGCTTGTTGCCAGGGCTTTTGCTTTATTCTCATACGCTCCTTACATGTCTGGAAATACGGTTTGGGTTGCAGATTCAGTTGCAGACGGTGTTTCGGGAGAAACCATTTTAGGATCACTCGCAGGAGGTACGGCACCTGAATATGGTTGGTTTGATATGTTTATGGGATATGTTCCCGGTTCAGTTGGTGAAACATCTGTATTGATGATCCTGATAGGAGCAGCATTACTGCTGTTTGCAGGTATTGCAAGCTGGAGAATCATGATTTCCTGTTTATTGGGAGCGGCTCTTATGGGGCTTCTGTTCAATGCAATAGGATCTGAAACAAATGAATTATTGAATTTTCCCTGGTGGCAGCATTTATTGGCTGGAGGTTTTGCTTTTGGTTTGGTATTCATGGCAACTGATCCTGTTTCAGCAGCGCAAACAACAAAGGGAAAATGGATTTACGGATTTCTAATAGGAGTCTTTGCTATCCTGATCAGAGTAGTGAACCCCACCTTGCCCGAAGGAATGATGATGGCGATTTTATTAATGAATGTCTTTGCACCTACCATCGATCATTATGTTGTTGAAGGGAATATAAAGAGAAGAAAAAAGAGATTACAAAAAGTTAAGGCATAGTTATGGATAGAAATAGCAACATTTATACTTTTGTTTTTGCCATTATCATGGTTGTAGTCGTGGCAGCAGCACTTGCTTTTACAGCAACTACGCTGAAACCATTACAAGCAGAGAACGTAAGGCAGGAAAAGATGCAAAATATCTTATCGACCATTGGTATCAATATTAGCCGTAAAGAAGCTAGCGAGCAATTTTCACAATATGTGAAGCAGGAGTTGGCGCTTAATGCTGACGGAACGGTTAACGAGGAAGTAGATGCCTTTAAGGTCGAGTTGATGAAGGAGACTAAGAAATCAAAAGAGGAACAGGCATTTCCATTGTATATTGCTGAAAAAGATGGAAAGACTTTTTATGTCATTCCACTTTTTGGGGCAGGGCTTTGGAAAGAGATCTGGGGTTATATAGCCTTGGATAGTGATAAAAATACCATAATTGGTGCTTCATTCGATCATGCAGGTGAGACTGCCGGACTGGGTGCTGAGATCAACCAGTCCTGGTATGAGGACCAATATATAGGAAAGAAAATTTTCGACGAAAATAACAACTTCGTGTCCGTAAAGGCAGTCAAAGGTGGCGCTAAAGCAGGAGATATGCACGCAGTTGATGCTATTTCAGGAGGAACAATTACTTCTGATGGAGTTTCTAACATGGTCGAAGAGAGATTAGGAAACTATTTACCATACTTTAAAAACAATTAATGATGGCAGGAGAAAAAGAAGCTTTGTTTTCGCAAAAGAACAAAAGGTTATTAATTGATCCTTTGAATGATGATAACCCGGTTACTGTCCAGGTATTGGGTATATGTTCCGCTTTGGCAATTACAGTGCAATTAAAGGCAGCGATAGTGATGTCATTGGCTGTGATGTTCGTACTGGTTTTTGGGAATCTTTTTGTTTCCTTATTAAGGAACCTGATACCTAACAGGATCAGGATTATTGTTCAGTTGCTGATTGTTGCCTTCTTGGTGATTCTTGTTGACCAGGTGCTTAAGGCTTATTCTTATGACGTGAGCAAGCAATTATCCGTATTTGTAGGGTTGATTATTACAAACTGTATTATTATGGGTCGATTTGAGGCATTTGCTTTGGGTAACGGACCATGGAAATCGATTCTTGACGGGGTTGGAAATACTATTGGTTATGCGGTCATCTTGATCATCGTTTCATTTTTTAGAGAACTTTTGGGTTCTGGAAAGTTAATGGGATATGAAGTTTTGGGACATAAGGGAAAAACCATAGCCGACTCAACCGGGTTGTACCATTATGGTTATGAGAATAATGGATTTATGATGTTGGCCCCAATGGCATTGATAACTGTGGGTGTTTTGATCTGGTTCCAAAGATCGAAGAACAGAAAACTGATAGAAGAATAAAATAATATTGTAAACCTTTTATCAAAAAGGAGTAAAAAAATAAAAAATGGAAGCATTAGTAAGTTTGTTTGTTAGAAGCATATTCATTGATAATATGGTATTTGCCTATTTTCTTGGCATGTGTTCTTACCTGGCGGTTTCAAAAACTGTGAAAACAGCAGTTGGTTTAGGAGCGGCGGTTATTTTTGTATTGGTTATAACGGTGCCTGCGAATTACCTTTTGGACACTTATATTTTGAAAGAAGGGGCTTTGACTTGGTTAGGTCCCGAATATGCATCGATTGACTTGAGTTTTTTAAGTTTTATCATGTTTATTGCTGTAATCGCATCTATGGTGCAATTGGTTGAAATGATCGTGGAAAGATTTGCTCCTGCCCTTTACAGTGCATTGGGTATATTCCTTCCTTTGATCGCAGTGAACTGTGCGATTTTGGGAGGTTCATTATTTATGCAGCAAAAGAATTTCACTACAGTGACCGAATCAGCCGTATATGGCCTAGGATCAGGTATAGGATGGTTTCTTGCTATTGTAGCTATTGCCTCTATAAGGGAAAAGATTGCCTATTCAAATGTGCCACAGCCATTGAAGGGTTTAGGAATTACTTTCGTGATCACAGGCTTGATGGCCATCGCTTTCATGAGTTTTTCAGGAATAAAATTATAATAAGTTAAGATCATATAGACAATGAGTCCAATCGTAGCAAGTATCGTATTTTCATTAGTGTTAATACTCATCTTAGTAACCGTTTTACTTGTAGCCAAAGCTAAATTGCTTCCTTCAGGTAAGGTAAAACTTTTGATCAACGGGAAGAAGGAAATAGAAGTAGAAACCGGGAGCACCCTGTTGACCACTTTAGGTAATGAAAAGATATTCTTACCCTCGGCTTGCGGAGGAGGAGGTACCTGCTTACAGTGTGAATGCCATGTACTAAAAGGTGGCGGAGAACCTTTACCTACTGAGGTGCCAAACTTTACCCGAAAAGAATTGGCTGCCGGCGCTCGTTTGGGCTGCCAGGTTAAGGTCAAGGAAGATATGGAGATCACTATTCCTGAAGAAATATTTGGTATCAAAAAGTTTGAGGCAACTGTAAAATCTAATTATAATGTGGCTTCTTTTATTAAGGAGTTTGTAGTAGAATTGCCTGAGGATATGGATTATAAAGCCGGGGGTTATATTCAAATTGAGATTCCTTCGACCGAGGTGAGTTTTCAAGAAATTGATATTACGGCTCATCCAAAAGAACATCCCGGGGAACCTGAAAAGTTTAAACTGGAATGGGATAAATTTGACCTTTGGCCTCTTAAAATGAAGAATTCTGAGACTGTTGAAAGAGCTTATTCCATGGCTTCTTATCCTGCAGAGGGAAGGAACATCATGTTGAATGTGCGTATTGCCACGCCACCATGGGACAGGGCTAAGAACAGCTGGGCAAATGTCAATCCGGGGATTGCTTCATCTTATATCTTTAGCAAAAAACCTGGCGATAAAGTGATTGTATCTGGTCCTTATGGTGAATTCTTCATCAATGAGTCTGACTCAGAGATGCTTTACGTTGGTGGTGGTGCAGGAATGGCTCCGATGAGATCACACCTTTATCACCTGTTTAAAACGCTTAAAACAGACAGGAAAGTAACGTATTGGTATGGTGGAAGATCGAAAAGAGAGTTGTTCTATACGGATCACTTTAGAGATCTTGAAAAAGAATTTCCTAATTTCAAATTCTATATTGTGCTTTCAGAGCCTACTGAAGAAGATGATTGGAAAGTTATGAAGGATATTGATGATACAGAAGGTGACGGTTTCTTAGGATTTGTCCATCAGGCTGTAATTGATCAGTACCTTTCAAAACATGAAGCACCTGAAGATCTGGAACTTTATTTCTGTGGCCCCCCAATGATGAACCAGGCGGTTCAAAAAATGGGTGAAGATTTTGGAATGGCAGATGAGAATATTAGATTTGATGACTTTGGTGGATAGTATTTAGTTTCCACAATGATATATGAATCCCGCCATTGGCGGGATTTTTTTGTCTCTGGCTTAGCGTGCATGAACTTTATGCCACAGACCAGACCAGACTTTCAATCAGTCATTACATGCCATTAGAAACGTCTTAAGGCACCTTGTTCTCATCCCTGTTGCATATTTTTAGATATAATGCCATGCAGCGAAAGCTTTTTACTGAACCACAGGGTGCCTTGAATTGCAATAACGGCTACTTAAAGATGAAATCCCGGCAGTTTTATCATTGGTGCTTGTTCTGTATAAAAAAGTAACTAAACAGGTCTCCAGGCCATATTGAATGCAATAAAAAAATCCCGCCATTGGCGGGATTTTTATCATATGATTTAAAGACAAAAACTATTCAGGTTTTTGTTCCAAAATGTTAAAGAATTCTTCCAATTTAGGAAGTATAACAATTCTGGTTCTTCTGTTTATTGATCTTCCTTCTGCCGTATCATTTGAGGCTAAAGGAACGTATTCACTTCTACCGGCAGCAATTAACCTGCTTGGCGCAACTTCAAAATCATTTTGAAGTACCCTAACTACTGAAGTAGCTCTGGCAACACTCAGGTCCCAGTTGTCTTGCATGTTTTTTGTACTGATTGGCACATTATCTGTATACCCCTCAACTTGAACCTCCATAGTCGGTTTACTGTTTACCACAGTTGCTACTTTTCCAAGAACTTCTTTGGCTCTGTCAGAAACAATTGCACTTCCGCTTTTGAAAAGCATTTTATCTGCAATTGAGATGTAAACTACTGTTTTCTCTACATCAATTTGAATGTCTTCATCTTGTATTCCAGCTGCCAGGTCCTTTTTCAATTGGAAAGCAAGGGCCAGATTAATTGAGTCTTTTTTGGTCATCGCATCGCGAACACCATTAATGTATTTGTCTTTTTCACTAAGTTGTGCAATAACTTCTTTGATATTGTCTGAAGAAGATTGCGTTAACACAGTCAGGTTTTCTACTTGCTGTATTGAGCGTGCTTTGTCTTCTTTTAATGAATTGTTTAATTCCATCAAGTGATCTTTATCAACCAAACAAGACTGTAAATCAGCTTTAGCATCTACAAGTTCCTGCTTTGTTTTATTGTGTTGTGTCTCAAGATCTGCATATTTTTTGCTTGAAATACATGATGTCAGCAGAACCGATAAAAATAAGGCTCCCAAAAATAATTTTTTCATAATTTGAATAGAATTTAATTTAAATACAAAATTATTAAATATTTTGCTTTCTTTAACATATTTAGCTAAAAAAAACCTAAAGGCAAAACTAAGATAAAACTTATCTTTGTATGTTAAATAATCTATAATTTTTGGCATGAGAAAAATGTTTTTTTTACTCTTATTAACGATTTTTTCTTCGTGTGAGAAAGAAACTGAAATACCTTACCAACGAATTGAAGGTATGGCTTTTGGAACATCTTTTCACATCTCCTTTGATGAGGCCAATACGAAAGTTGCTGAAGCTGATATTGATAGTTTGATTCACGTGATGAATAGATCCTTGTCCACGTATATTCCGGATTCTGATATTTCAAAGATTAATAAAGGTGATACGACAATAGTTGTGGACGCACTTTTTGAAGAAGTTTTTAACAAATCGGCAAAGGTCTTTAAAGAAACAGAGGGTGCATTTGATCCGACCATTGGGGTTTTGGTTAATGCCTGGGGGTTTGGACCTGGAAACAGTTTGGCTCAAATGGGACAATCAAAAGTAGATAGCCTGCTCGTCTTTGTTGGCTTTGATAAGATCAAGCTTGAAAACCGCAAGCTTATTAAAGATCATCCTGAGACTTATCTTGATTTTAATGCAAATGCAAAAGGATTTGCTGTTGATCTTATTGGCAGATTTCTGGAAAGCAAGGAGATTCGTAATTACCTTATTGAAATTGGCGGGGAAATAAGGGCCAGGGGTGTAAATCCTAAAAATCAGCCCTGGAGGATAGCCATAGAAAAACCTAATTTTGATGGGAGCAGGTCTTTTCAAACCATAGTTGCCTTAAAAAATGAATCTATTGCCACTTCTGGAAATTACCGAAAGTTTAAAATTGACTCTTTAAGTGGTGAAAAGTATGCCCATACCATTGATACACAGACTGGTTATCCAAGTAAAAGCAACTTGCTCAGCGCGTCAGTGATTGCGAGTTTGGACTGCGCCGATGTGGATGCATATGCCACTGCTTTTATGGCCATGGGACTTGAGAAATCAAAACTTTTTCTTGATAAGCACAAGGAGATTAAGGCATTTCTGATCTATAGTGATACCCTGAACGGTTTAAATACCTTTACAACTAAAAACCTGGAACTTGAAGAATAAGGGACCAGACCATTTTCTTATAATCGGTTCGACCCTAAATGTATGGGAGGTATCTCGATCATGATTCTCCTGCAATCGTAATTTCTATTTCCAGGGACAATGCTGAATAGCTGTTTTCATAGAGTAAAAGCCGATCTTTTACATTTTATTGGACATTCATAGATGCTCATTTGAGCTGAAGTGTTTTTAAAATGGCCTCAAGTTCAAAGACCACATCTCTTTTTTTAGAAGACGGGGAATAACTAAACCCTTCAACGACGATCAGACGCTCATTTAATGTATCTTCAATCGTATAACTGACAAATGGCCCCCCCATATAATCGCCTTCGACAAACCACAATCCTCTTGATTCTATGGCATTGATATTATTGAAATTGACTTTACTGGTAACGGGCGTGTATTTAGGTTCAGTTCTCATATAGGTATTTTCAAACTGTCCCGGAATATAACTTTTACCAATAGAATCTCTAAAAGAAACAAGAGAAGCCATGGTATAAGGTTCGCCAAAAACAGGTACTTCATAGGCAATAATATTCAACAAACCCCTTTCAAATGTGTTTCTATACCATAAGAACTGTCCTGAATCCTCCACCATTTTATATTCAAATGGAATTTTCATAGAAATGCCCAGGCTGTTAAGGGTTTCAATTGTTTCAGGATCATGAAAATCTTTTGTTACCTTACTTTGGTATATGGCAAGATCATTTTTCTTAAAGATATTAATGATATCATCAGCGTGAGACCTAATATTTTCAATTAATGCCTCCTTATCTTTTGAAAGAACCGTAACCGTAGTTTGAGGACTGGCGTGAACATTATGATTGGTATAAAAATTTTCTTCCTTGTCAAGACCGACAAATAAAATATTCCGGTTTCTTTTAAATAGGCTGTTAAAGGTATAAGGGTCTACCTGGTTGATGGAAAACTGATTTTCGTCCTGAGGCAAACCAATCACAGGTTCGCTTATGATTTTTTTAAGCTCATCACCAACCTTACCTTGCCAATCTTCATCATTCATCACTATTAAGACATGATTTATTCGGCCGGTTGATGACACAAGCGTTACGGTATCACTTTTACCACAAGAGATCAATAATCCCAGTGATAAAAGGGTGAAGGCAATTCTTTTTAACATATTGAAGTTTTAATACGGAAGCTTACTAATCAAAATAACACACTAGTAAATTTTTAGCTTAGTTCCTGGTTTCAAACTTTTACTACTCCAAATATTGTTCCATTCTTTTAATTGTGCAACAGAAACTTGTGGATATTTTTGAGAGATCAACCATAAAGAATCTCCTTTTTGAACAACATAGGTTGCATATGTTCCTTTTGGAGCTTCTTTTTTGGCCGTTGTATTCGATTTGGTTGTAGTCGAAACTTCGGCTACAGGTCTTCTGGGATATATGGTAAGGTGTTGTCCTACTCTTAGGTTGTTACTCTTTAATCCGTTCCATCGTTTGATACTGCCCACTGAAACGCCATATCGGTTCGCGATCTTACCCAAATAATCACCGCTTTTAACACGGTATCGTATTCTGTCATTGGCTTCAAAATACTTTGGCAATGGTTTTTCTCTTTTGGCTTCTGCCTCTTCCGCATAAGCATAGATTTGTGCTTCATTGGAAACAAAGCTTCCTGATGCATATTTTGGCAAGGTCAAAGTATAGTCTCTGTCTTTAATCACAGGGATGATTTTTAACTTGTATTGAGGGTTGAGGAAGGTAAGTAATTCCATATCGGTCCCTAAAACATTATTGACCTGTTCAAAAGTAATTTGTCTTTTAACTACTATTGTATCGGTTTCAAAAGTGTTCAGCACTTCATTTTTAGCGTATAACTGATGTTCATTGGCGAATTCAAAAATATAGTATGTGGCATAAAAGGCAGGTAAATAGCCTGCTGTTTCTCTTGGCAGGTAGTGACGAATATTCCAATAGTTCTTTTGCCCTCCTGCTCTTCTGATGGCTTTATTTACATTTCCCGGACCAGAATTATAGGCTGCAAGGGCAAGATCCCAGTCATCGAAAATGCCATATAATTTTGTGAGGTATTGGCAGGCTGCTTCAGTAGCTTTAATGGGGTCACATCTTTCATCTACATAAGAACTGACTTTCAAATCATATTCTCGCCCTGTTCCATACATGAATTGCCATAGCCCTTTGGCTCCAACTCTTGAGGTTGCATTGGCTTTTAAAGCTGATTCGACAATGGCCAGGTATTTGAGCTCCAAAGGGATGTCATATTTGGCCAGTTGCTCCTCAAACATGGGAAAGTAATACTTGGCTTTCCCCATCAAATTCGCAAGGGTTTGTTGCCTGTTTTTTAAATAATGTTTTATGATTTTTTCAAGGGAAGGATTATATTCAAAATTGAATGGTGTCTGACTATCCAAATAAGCGATTCTTTCTTTTAATTGCTCAGTTGTAAAATTTTCAATGACCATCTTGCCTACGGTGTCTTCAGGCTTAATGATCAAACTACTGTCAATCACATTGTTTTTCCAGGATTCAAGCCATTTTTTATCAAATTCACTCACCTCGATATGATCGATAAGAGCAATTTTCTTGCCTTGTATCAGCGTAGTGTCAACTCTTACCGTGTCAATAAGTTGTTTTTGATCGAGCATTGTTATACTTGATACGGAATCTGAACTCATCTCCAATAGTTCATTTTGCTCCAATGGTTCATTTAAAGATAAAACCTGGTTGCCTTGAGCATAGATCAGGTTTAAAAAAAGGGAAAGGATTATGGTTAAATATTGGCGCATCAATTTCATTAAGATCATCTTTGTTTTCAGTCTGTTCGGTATCCAAACGGTAAAAATATAACAAAATTTTATTTATTCAATTTTTTTTAAGCCCGCCTAAAACATTTAGCATAAGCTCATGAAATGCGGATCGCTCAACTTTGTTGGTCATTTGTCCTTTTTTTGATCCTGAGTGACATCCCGGGTTTTAAATAATTAACATTATCCAGATCATTCAAAGTTCGCAATTCTGAAATAGGAATATTTCCAAATTTGCGTGATATTTTAAATAGTGTATCCCCAATGACCACTGTGTAATTTATAAATTCTTTTGTGTCATGAACCCCCTGTGTCACAGGATTTTCTTTTGGGTCTTCCATTTGTATATTGCTCAATACTTGCAGTTTATGGTCAGTTACCACGAGTCTCTGACCTGAGATCAGAAAATTACTGTCAAGACCGTTCCAGGTTTTTAATTGTGCGACACTGATCTGGTGTTTTTTGGCGATACTGTTCAAATTGTCACCGTTTGTGACCAGGTAGCTGTTAAAGGCAGTAATAGGAACGGCTTTGGAATTTGTATTGCTGTTTTCAATATATAGCGCATCGGTATAAAGGTTTTGTTCAGAGGCAATGAAGCGAGGTATTAATGAAACGGGCAGGGTTAGGGCCAATATCCTGTCGCCAAGCTCAGGAATCAGGTCTTTTTTGTAAACCTGGTTAAACGATCTCAGGACATCCATATCGATCCCGGTACTTTTTTTAATGGCCTCGAAAGTCAGGCTTCCCTTTATTTGCACAGTATCTGTTTCAAAATAGGATAATTCCCCTTTTAAAGGGCTTAAGCCGTGATATTCTGCGTGAGTAAAAAGATACATGGTGGCATAAAATGCAGGTACATAACTACTTGTTTCTCTGGGAAGGAACTGTCTTATTTCCCAGTAATTAGTGTTGCCACCAGCCCTCTTGATGGCTTTTCTTACGTTCCCGGGTCCTGAATTATAAGCGGCCAGTGCAAGATCCCAGTCGCCGAAGGATTCGTAAAGGTCTTTCAAATAGGCACAGGCTGCTCGCGTAGATTTCATGGTGTCAAATCGCTCATCAACATAGGAATCTATATACAGATCATATTCTATTCCGGTTCCATACATGAATTGCCAGAGGCCTTTTGCCCCTGAAGGTGATACTGCTATAGGGTTTAAGGCAGACTCAACCACGGCCAGATATTTTAACTCAAGTGGCAGGTCATAAGTGTCCAATTGTCGTTCGAGCTCTGGAAAGTAGTAGCTGGACTTGTTCAAAAGCCTATTTATGTAATCTTTTCGATCTCTCAGATATACCCTGATAAAGCGCTCTAAAGTAGCGTTGTGATAAACTCTAAAGGGAGTGGAACGATCTAATTTTTTCAACTGTTCTTGCAGGGTAAAAGACGAAAAATCGTTTGAATCCAAACTGTCCAAAGGGGTGAAATCTTCCGCCACTAATAAATTCTTTGTTTTTTTATGAAGGTTTCGGTCAACCGGCATAAGCCGGCCGGTGAAAATTTTATGGGATTCTAAAAGACCTTGATTCGAGTATGAATAGTCGGTTTTGACGGCTACCATTGCAGTGTTCTGGGCCATCAGATGGGGTGATAGCACTGATAATAATAGAATAAGTAAGTTTTTCATAGCATTCTTATTTTAAGGTTTTGTTAATTGTTCTTTTATCCAATCAGAGATTCGAGCCAGAACCATGTCTTTTTCCGTGTCATGATGCAGTTCGTGGTAACCATTCTCTACAGGAACAAATGTGACCATTCCTTTGGCCCTGTCTGCAAATTCTTTTGAGGCCAGATACGAAGTAATCCGATCTTTGGTACCATGCATCAATAACATGGAGGTCCTTAAAGAAGAAGCATGTTGGATGGCCCATTCACCGGCCTTCATTATTTCAAGAGAATACCTTGTGCTTACCCTGTCATGAATCAGGGGATCATTTTTATAGGCTTCTATTTCTTGCTGATCGTTTGAAAGGAACTGCAGGTCCAGTTCATTAGGCATGGTTACTGACGGATAGATTTTATCAATCAATTTACCAAAGAATATTTTCCATCGCGGAGGGTTAAAAGCCAGCCTAAGAAATGGACTTGTGGCGATGACACCTTTCAAATGATGCTTTCTCCGCAGTGTAAAATTAATTGCCACGTTACCACCCATGCTATGACCGTAAAGGAAAACCGGTTTTGATGGGAACAAAACCGCTGCTTTAGTGATGAGGTATTCTATGGAATCGAGCAGATAGTCATAACCCGGATGATACCCTTTTTTTCCTTGAGATCGGCCATGCCCAAATTGATCATAAGAAATCACTGCTATAGATGATTTTAAAAGTGAGGGGACCACAGTTCTTTCATATCTCCTTGAATATTCACCCATTCCATGCACCAAAACCACAACAGCCTGAGTGTCTGTTGGCTCATAATATTGACCTTTTAGGGTCAGATGGGCAACATGAAATTCAAAATTGTTTCGGGTCATGATTCTGTTGATTCTACCCAAAAATAATTAAGCCCTTTAGTGAAATTGCAAAATTGTTGAAAACTGATAAGAACTTCAGGGTTCAGGAAAAGGTATCAGTGTGCCGCCATCAAATTTGGTATGCCGCTTGAATATTCATGATCAGCAAGAGTGAATGGAATTATACCTTCAAAGCAAAGGGTCGATTTTATCATAAATAAAATTTTAAAATGCGACTAATTTCGTAACTTTAGATGACTTACATAAATGTTTTATGACGATGACTTCGACAAACAACAATTCCGGCCAGAATCCAGAAAAAAAAACCTTGACTATTGTGCATATGTTGCAGCCCTATGCTAAACAACGCATCAGAGTTGGCGAAATTTTGGGTTATTTTCCTAAGAACATGTATAAGTCAAACGAAATTCTCGATGAAGTTGTTTTAGAGACTTATGAGCAAGGTTTTCAAAATAGCAAAAACACCGAAGAATTAAGATTGGCCATGTTTGATATTTTAAATAAACGGATGGCAGCGTTGTTTCAATCCGAAGAATGGCATAAAGATTCAATCAGTACAAGGGAAATACTTGAAGAAGAATTAAAACGATTGGAAGAGAATTTCACCATGGACGGCGGCAATGATTTGATTATGAATGAAGAGCTGGATGATATTTCCTATCATCAGAATGATTCAGCGCAAAAGGAGCTTCCCTATGATGAAGAGGAAGAGGGAGTTAAAACCTTTCTTGGCCTCGACAAGATCAAACAGTTTGAGGAATATAATGACCGAAATATGCTGCGTAAAGTATATTATAACCTCCCTGTGAATACTTCGAATATTGTTGATTTATATATTCTGGGAAAGTTAAGCTTTCATGAAATATCAGGAATTTTAGGCATCGAGGTTGGAGAAGTTAAAGAAATTGTTAATTCTGTAAGAGAAACCATTAAGAAACAACTTGAATAGTATTTGATTGATAATTTTAGATGAATTTGATTGAAAAATATTGAATATTTTCTTTTTCATTTTGAATTTTAGTTGTAATATTGCCCCGTGAATACGAAAACGCCATATACTTCAATTTTACAGGATCGCCGCAGACCCATGCGCCGCCTAGGTCAAATTTAATGGTAAATTCAAAATTTTCAATTCACAATTCAATTTTTCAACAATGCATTCCCAAAACGATTTAACAGATATAAAATGCCTTAAAACTAGTATTTTAATGAATACTGTTATGCCTTTGGTTCGCCGTCGCCCGTAAGGGTATGTTATATTTTATAGGGATAGGTGAGTCCATCTCTGCTGATCAAAATATCATTTTCAAAAAATTTACTTTAAATCAATACAATGGAAATTGTAATTGCCACTGATAAACACATAAAATTTGCCCCTGTCATCAGTCAGACCATTGATAAATCTGCTGAAGAAAGAGGAACGGGTATCGCCAAAAGAACCCCGGAGTATATCGAAACCAAAATTAAAAACGGAAATGCTGTAATTGCATTGGAAGGAGATAAATTTGCTGGTTTTTGTTATATAGAGACTTTTGGAGAAAAGAACTTTGTAGTGCATTCGGGTTTGATCGTACATCCTGATTTTAGGCACCAAGGCCTGGCAAAAAGAATAAAGACCAAAGTATTCAAATATTCCCAGGAGAAATATCCCGGTTCGAAAATATTTGGAATTACGACGGGCTTGGCAGTAATGAAGATTAATTATGAGCTGGGCTACAAACCTGTTACTTTTTCAGAGCTTACAGATGATCCTGAATTTTGGAAGGGTTGTCAGACCTGCAGAAATTACGATGTACTGCAGCGAACCCAGCAAAAAATGTGTCTCTGCACGGGCATGCTCTATGACGGAAAGAAAAATGACCATAAGGAACATCCGTATAATTCAAAAAGCCTAAGCAGGCTGAAAAGGATCAAACAAAGTTTATTTTTGAAAAAGAAAGATCCAAATAAAAATAATTCCAGTAAATCTTAGTCCTGATGCCTTAGCCATAAAAAGGTGCAGGAAACAAAATTAGAATAAAATGAAAAAATTAGTACTAGCATATAGCGGAGGGTTAGACACTTCCTATTGCGCCAAATACCTGTCAAAGATAGAGGGATATGAAGTTCATGCCGTAAGTGTCAATACAGGTGGCTTTGAAAAGGAAGAGATCGCTTCAATTGGAGAAAAAGCACTGCAGTTAGGGGCATCAAGTTATAAATCAATTGATGCCGTGCAAACTTTTTATGATAAGGTTGTAAAATACCTGATTTATGGAAATGTTCTAAAAAATAATACCTATCCGCTTTCTGTGAGCGCTGAAAGAATCATACAAGCCATTGAAATCGTAAATTATGCGAAAAAAGTGGGAGCTGGTTTTATTGCGCACGGCAGCACAGGTGCAGGAAATGACCAGGTGCGGTTTGATATGATATTTCAAACCCTTGCCCCTGAAATTGAAATCATTACCCCCATCAGAGATCTTAAATTATCAAGGCAATCAGAAATCGAATTTTTAAAGGAAAATGGGGTTGATCTGCCATGGGAAAAGGCCAAATATTCTATTAATAAAGGTTTGTGGGGGACTAGTGTCGGCGGTCAGGAAACGCTTAGCTCACACTCAGGGCTTCCCGAAGAAGCCTATCCAAGTCAATTGAAAAAAGAAGGGTCCTTTGACCTGAAACTCACTTTTGAAAAAGGTGAGTTAACCGCTATCAATGATACACAAGGCAGTCATGTGCATAATATAGAGCATCTGGATAAACTGGCTTCTGCATATGCTATCGGAAGAGATATTCACGTAGGAGATACCATTATTGGTATCAAAGGGAGGGTTGGTTTTGAGGCGGCGGCCCCGCTTATCATTATCAAGGCCCATCACTTATTGGAAAAACATACACTTACCAAATGGCAACAACACCACAAAGAACAACTGGGCAACTGGTATGGGATGCTGCTTCATGAAGGACAATACCTGGATGAGGTGATGAGGAATTTTGAAGCGTTTTTAACGGATACTCAAAAAAACGTAAGTGGAGACGTTTTTGTTACGCTTCACCCCTATAGATTTACCCTGAACGGAATCGCATCAAAAAACGATCTGATTAACTCCACCTTCGCAAGTTATGGAGAGACCAATGAAGGGTGGACCGCAGAAGATGCCAAAGGATTTATCAAAATCACGGCAAATCAAGGCAAAATATTTAACCACGTAAATTCATAAAAGATGATCAAGGCAGGAATTATTGGAGGAGCCGGTTATACTGCCGGTGAATTGATCAGACTTCTTCTCAATCATCCTGAGGTTTCTCTGGATTTCGTGTACAGCACATCGAATGCAGGAAATGAGATTCAGGAAGTTCACAGGGATCTGCTTGGCGATACCGACTTGAAATTCGATCAAAGCATCAATCCGGAAGTCGATGTGCTTTTCCTTTGCCTGGGGCATGGTAATTCAAAGCTGTTTTTATCAGAACACTCTTTTTCTAGCCAAACACGGATCATTGATTTGAGTAATGATTTCAGACTTACTGCGGATAAGGAATTCATGAATAAAAAATTCATCTATGGTTTGCCTGAAGCATTTAAAAAAGAGATTATCGAGGCAGACCATATAGCAAATCCTGGTTGTTTTGCCACAGCTATTCAGTTGGCACTGCTACCTCTTGCAAAAGCTGAGTTGCTCATAGACGATGTTCATGTAAACGCTGTAACCGGGGCAACAGGAGCGGGTGTTTCGCTATCAAAAACGACTCATTTTACATGGAGGGACAATAACTTTTCTCACTATAAGGCTTTTGATCACCAACACCTTGGCGAAATTAATCAGAACATTGGGATCCTTCAACCGGGTTTTAATCATGAAGTAAATTTTGTGCCTAACAGAGGTAATTTTAGCAGGGGAATTTTTGCCACTGCCTATACCAAATTTGAGGGTAGTATTGATAAGGCAAAAAAATTATATACAGATTTTTACAGGGAGGCCGTTTTTACGCATGTATCTGATCAGGATATATTCTTAAAACAAGTCGTCAATACGAATAAATGCCTGATCCATCTGCAAAAACACAAGGATAAATTATTAGTGACAAGTGCGATAGACAACTTGTTAAAAGGAGCCTCCGGGCAGGCCGTTGAAAATATGAACCTCATGTTTGGTTTTGAACAGGCGGCAGGCCTAAAACTAAAAGCTAACTTTTTTTAAAATTAACAGATGAAAATAGCCATTATAGGAGTAGGAAACTTAGGCTACTCAATAGCAGTAGGTATCTTAGGCCAGAAAAAGGAAATAAATTGTAAATCATTATACCTGACCAAAAGAAATACCGCTTCTTTAAGCCACTTGGAAAAGGTTTCTATGGTAAAAACGACCACAGACAACAGACGTGCGGTTAAATATTCAAACGTGGTTATTTTGGCAGTTCAACCAGCACAATTGAAGCAGGTTCTTGAAGAGATTCATGATCTTATAGATCCTAAAAAGCACACAATTATTTCAGTGGCTACGGGAAGAAAGATTGAAGAGATCGAAGCCTTGGTAAAAAAAGATGTTCCTGTAATCAGATGTATGCCAAACACAGCCATTTCTGTTGGCCAATCGATGACTTGTATGAGTGCCAATGAGGCAGGTAAGTTAAATATTCACCTGGCCAAAAGCATATTTAACGCCCTTGGAGAAACAATGTGCATTGAGGAAAACCTGATGCAGGCCGCCACAGTAATCTGTGCAAGTGGAATTGCCTTTTGGATGAGGTTGATCAGGGCAACAACACAAGGGGCCGTGCAATTGGGCTTTCATAGCGAGGATGCACAAAAACTTTCAATGCAGACTTGTTTGGGAGCTGCAAGCCTTTTGATAGACTCTCAAAGTCACCCGGAACAGGAAATAGATAAGGTAACAACACCAAGCGGATGCACGATTGAAGGATTGAACGAAATGGAACACCAGGGACTAAGCTCATCCATCATCAAAGGGCTGGTGACCTCGTATGAAAAAATAAATCAGATTTAAGTGAATTGATATGAAATTATTTGATGTATACCCTTTGTACGATGTGAGCCCTGAAAGCGCTCAAGGATCTTATGTGACGGATGATAAAGGGCAGAAATATCTTGACCTTTACGGAGGCCATGGCGTAATATCTATCGGCCATAGTCATAAGGACTATGTAGCTGCTTTATGCAGCCAGCTCGAGAAAATGGGTTTTTATTCTAATTCTATACAAAATCCTTTACAGGAAGAGTTGGCTAAAAAACTGGGAAAACTCTCTCAATGTGAAGATTACAACTTGTTTTTATGCAATTCAGGGGCTGAAGCGAATGAAAATGCCTTAAAAATGGCTTCATTTGCAACCGGAAAAAGTAAGATTATTGCCTTTGAAAAAGCATTTCATGGACGAACATCGGCAGCAGTAGCAGCCACTGATAACCCAAAGATCAATGCGCCATTGAACAGTCAGCATGAAGTAACATTTCTTCCCTTAAATGATATAGAATCCTTAGAGAAGGAACTGTCGAAAAAGGATGTGGCTGCTGTGATCATTGAAGGGATTCAAGGAGTAGGGGGCTTAAATGAGGGTACTCCAGAATTTTTCCGGTCACTTGAAATGTTGTGCAGGGAATACGGAGCCATCCTTATCCTTGATGAGATCCAATCCGGTTACGGTAGGAGTGGAAAATTCTTTTCTTTTCAGCATCATGGTATTCACCCTGATATTATCAGCATGGCTAAGGGTATGGGGAATGGGTTTCCTATTGGGGGCATCCTTATTTCAAATAAAATAAAGGCTTCATATGGCATGTTGGGGACAACGTTTGGTGGAAATCACCTGGCTTGTGCAGCTGGTATTTCGGTGCTCGATGTGATTGAAAAGGAGCGATTAATGGAGAATGTGAATAAGGTTTCTGCACATTTTTTGGAAAAAATCAATGAGATCGCTCAAATTAAAGCTGTAAAGGGAAAGGGCTTGATGTTGGGAGTAACTTTTGATTTTCCGGTTGCTCAACTAAGAAAGCAGCTCATTTTTGAGGAGGGCATTTTTACAGGAGGATCTTCCGATCCTAATCTTTTAAGAATTTTACCTCCCTTGTCGATAGAAACTCAAGAAATCGATTTTTTCATAGCGGCCCTAAAAAGTGTCTTAAAAAGAATGAGCGATAATGCCATAAGCAAATAGTATTCATGGAGTCAATTTTATCAATAGAACAAAGAAACAATGTCCTGCTCACTATGGCCCGCCTGGTGAATGATCATCAAAATGATATTTTGGAGGCGAATGAGAAAGACATGAAAGGATTTGATCAGCAAGATATAGCGATGTACGACAGGCTAAAGGTCGATCATAAAAAAATCAATGGCATGGTAATATCCCTGGAACAATTGGCTGCTCAGAAGGACCCTGTGGGTATTGAAAGGTTCCATTTTAGACATGAGAATGGTTTGGATATTTATAACAAAACGGCATCTTTTGGTACGATCATGATCATCTATGAATCAAGACCTGATGTCACTATTGAAGCAGGCGGGATCGCTTTTAAATCAGGAAACAAAATTCTGCTTAAGGGAGGAAAGGAATCATTGAACTCAAATTTGGCAATTGTCGAACTATGGCATCGCGCCCTTCAAGAAAACGAGGTAAGTCCTGACTGGGTTACTTATCTGAATTATGATCGTGACCGTACCAGGGCATATTTAAAACATCCGGACCAAAAAATTGACCTGATCATTCCAAGGGGAGGTGAAAAGCTGATCGCATTTGTCAAAGAACATGCTACCTGCCCGGTGATCGTGAGCGGGAGGGGCAATAATTTTGTATATGTTGCCAAAGATGCTGATCAGAAGAAGGCCATGGAAATCATTTTGAATGCAAAAACCGATAAGATTTCTGCCTGCAATGCGCTGGATAAAGTGCTTATCAATAGAGACTTGCCGGGATACAAGCAGTTTGTGCATGGTTTGATAGAAAACCTGCAAAAGTTTAAGGTGCATATTTTGGGCCCTGAAACAATGGAACTATTTGAAGGACTTGAACCTGTATCAGGAGATGAGGTTTGGTACGAGGAATTTCTTGATTATAAGATTTTGATCTCAGATACGGCTTCTAGTGAAGAAGCCATAGCCATGATCAATAAATATGGTGGCGGACATTCAGCCTCTATTATCACCGAAAATAAAACTGAGGCCCACGCCTTTATGAGTTCTATAGACGCTGCGGCAGTTTACCACAATGCATCTACAAGATTCACAGATGGGTTTGAGTTTGGTTTAGGAGGTGAACTGGCCATCAGCACAGATAAATTACACCAGAGGGGGCCTATTGGCCTTCAGCATCTGGTGACTAATAAATGGTATGTATATGGGGACGGGCAGATCAGGTAAAAAAAGGGTACTCCTAAAAATAGGGACCAATACTTTAACCAAGGAAACAGATCAGATCTCAAGAGGGAAGATCGAAGATATTGGCAGGCAGCTTGCCGAATTGAATCAGGATTATGAATTTGTCATTGTCAGTTCAGGAGCTATTGCGGTTGCCAGACAGTTTGTAAAGCTTGAATCTAATGGCAGGGAGATCAACGTAAAACAGGCGCTTGCAGCAATTGGCCAACCGCATCTTATGCGTATCTTTCAGGAAAATTTCAGGGAATTGGGTTTGCTTACCTCACAGTGTTTGTTGTCTTATGCTGATTTTAATGGTGAAAAATCGAAAGAAAATATTGTAAATACCATCAATGTCTTACTAGCCAACAACTATATCCCGATCATTAATGAAAACGATACCGTGGCCACTGATGAGATTCAATTTGGGGATAATGATAAACTGGCAGCTTTAACAGCAGCTTTGATTGGGGCAGACCTGGTCATCATTGCGACAAATACTGATGGCATCTATACCAAGAGTAGCATAAACAAAGGGATGAAATCGACCATAACCGATGTAAGGAACTTAGAGGAACTTCGAAATGAAATTGTTGAAGGTAAAAGTTCTCAGGGAACAGGAGGCATGTTGTCAAAAATAGAAGCTGCTGAAATATTAAAAAAAGAAAAAATAGAGACTTGGATCGTAAATGGTATTGGCGATAATTTTATTTTAAAAGCCATGAAGAAACAAATACCTTTTACCAAAATTTTAAATGATCAATAATGAATTACTTATCGGTTAAGGATATAGATTCGATTAGCGAATGGGTTTCAGAAGCCAGAAACTTAAAGGAAAAACCTTTGGCGCACCGTGGGTTGGGCAAAGACAAAACCATAGGCCTATTGTTTTTTAATCCCAGTTTAAGAACGCGGTTAAGTACTCAAAAAGCTGCTCAAAACCTTGGCATGGCCACGATGGTCATGAATTTTGACAAAGAAGGTTGGGCCCTTGAGTATGAAGACGGCATCATCATGGACCAGGGAAAATCAGAACATGTTAAGGAAGCCGCTCAAGTCATTTCTCAATTTTGTGATATAATTGCTATAAGGGCTTTTGCTTCTTTGGAGGATAAAGAAAAAGACAAGGCTGAAATCGTTTTAAATGGATTTGCCAAATATGCCACAGTACCTGTTGTCAACATGGAAAGTTCAGTTGGCCATCCGTTGCAGGCTTTGGCTGATGCCATTACCCTTGAGGAAGATAAAGATCGATTAAAAGGCAGAAAGCCTAAAGTAGTGTTGTCCTGGGCGCCGCACCCCAAGGCTTTGCCGCATGCAGTTGCGAATTCATTTGTTGAAATGATGCAAAAACAGGAAGCAGAATTTGTCATCACACATCCCAAAGGATACGAATTGGATCCCGAAATTACAGGTACAAGCAAGATTGAATATGACCAGGCAAAGGCCTTTGAAGGAGCGGATTATATTTATGCCAAGAATTGGAGTTCCTTTAATGAATATGGTAAAGTTTTATCAAAGGATGCTTCTTGGATCATAAGTGCTGATAAAATGGCCTTAACAAATAATGGCAGATTTATGCACTGTTTGCCGGTAAGAAGAAATGTGGTAGTCGAAGATGCCGTACTCGATCAGCCGAATTCGTTGGTGATCAAGCAGGCAAATAACAGAACTTTTTCTGCTCAGGTAGTGCTAAAGAAAATTCTTGAAGAACTTATCTGGACCAATAGCTAAGTTGATGAAAAAGAAACTGACAATCATAAAGATAGGAGGAAACGTGATCAATAGTTCAGAACAGCTTGATTTGTTTCTGCATGATTTTTCCAAGCTGGATGGTTTGAAAATACTAGTACATGGAGGAGGAAGAAAAGCAACCGAAATGGCAGACTCTTTGGGTTTACAGCCAAAAATGATTGGAGGAAGAAGGGTCACTGATGAGGCAAACCTGGAGATCGTTACCATGGTCTATGCAGGTTTGCTCAATAAGAATATAGTTGCAAGCTTACAGAAATCAGGTTGTAATGCCTTGGGCCTTTCTGGGGCAGATGCCAATGTGATCAGAGCACATAAGCGAATTGTAAAAGATATTGATTATGGTTTCGCCGGGGATATTGATGAGGTCCAGGATAAAACCATAGGCTTATTTCTGAACTCAGGTCTTGTACCTGTGTTTTCAGCGATAACACATGACGGGCAAGGGCAATTGTTAAATACCAATGCAGATACCATAGCCGCTGAGTTAGCCAAGGGACTTTCTCATGATTTTGAAGTGGAACTGGTATATTGTTTTGAGAAAAACGGGGTACTCGAACATATAGATAATGAAAATTCTGTCATAGAACAAATTGACAAGAATGCATATGAGCACCTGAAGGGCCAAGGCGTGATTGCTGAGGGAATGTTGCCAAAAATGGAGAACTGTTTTGACGCATTACAGCACGGTGTTCATAAGGTGCTTATTGGGAAACCGGAACTGATCTCGAACAAGAAAATAAAACACACAACCTTGATGCTATGATAAAGGAACTGGGAGATAAGGCAATACAACTATTGATCGACCTGATCAATACACCGTCATTTTCTGGCGAAGAAGGTCAAACTGCTTTCATCCTTGCAGAATTTTTAAAAGGTCAGGGAATATCTTTTAAGAGAGAAGTACATAATATCTGGGCGGTAAATAAACATTTTGATCCCTCTAAGCCCAATATACTATTGAATTCTCATCATGACACGGTAATGCCAAATAAAGGCTACACAAGAGATCCGCATAAGGCAGAGGTGGTTGATGGGAAGGTCTACGGCCTGGGTTCAAATGATGCAGGTGGCTGCCTTGTTTCACTGATCGCTACCTTTATTTATTACTATAAGCAAGAGGACCTGAAGTATAATTTGATCTTATTGGCTTCGGCCGAGGAGGAAAATTCAGGCGATCAGGGAATACGCTATATGTTGCCCATCATGCCAGAGATTGATTTTGCGATTATTGGAGAACCCACCTTGATGCATCTCGCCATCGCGGAAAAGGGCTTGTTGGTGCTCGATTGTTATGCTCACGGAACAGCTGGACATGCGGCTCATATAAGAGGAGAGAACTCCATTTATA
>JBFFLO010000002.1:0-25148 GCA_041554895.1 Lutimonas sp.
CAGAGATTGATTTTGCGATTATTGGAGAACCCACCTTGATGCATCTCGCCATCGCGGAAAAGGGCTTGTTGGTGCTCGATTGTTATGCTCACGGAACAGCTGGACATGCGGCTCATATAAGAGGAGAGAACTCCATTTATACAGCCATGAAGGCCATTGGCTGGTTTGAAAATTTTAAGTTTTCCAAGGTGTCTGAAACCCTTGATGACACCAAAATGACGGTCACGCAAATCAATGCGGGAAGTCAACACAATGTAGTGCCTTCAACCTGTCATTTTGTGGTAGATATCAGGGTAAATGACCTGTATACAAATAAAGAGGTCCTTGATTTTGTGCGAGACCATGTTGAGGTAGAAGTAAAAGAAAGATCACTAAATTTAAATTCCTCCTCGATCTCTAAAGATCATGATATTGTAGTTGCAGGAATAAATTTGGGAAGGGAGGTCTATGGTTCGCCTACTTTGTCTGATCAGGCAAATTTAAGTTGCCCTTCCTTAAAGTTGGGGCCCGGTGATTCTTTGAGGTCGCATACAGCAGATGAATATATATACGAAAGGGAGGTTTATGAAGGAATTGAGCTGTATATTAAAATTTTAAAAGAGATATTGTAGCCTTATAAAAATATAGATATGAAACTTTGGGACAAAGGATTTAGTACGGATAAGAAAATAGATTTATTTACTGTTGGGAATGACCGGGAACTCGATCTTGTTCTCGCCAAATATGATGTGATTGGCTCACGGGCCCATGCTCGGATGCTGCATAAGATCGGCCTGCTTACGGCAACAGAAATAGAGCAGGTAGAAAAGGAGCTGGACAGCATCACTCTCCTTATAGAAAAGGGTGATTTTGTGATCGAAGAGGAATTTGAAGATGTCCATTCCAAGGTCGAATTCCTGCTCACTCAAAAATTAGGTGATACAGGCAAAAAAATACATACGGCACGTTCGAGGAACGACCAGGTACTTGTCGATGTCCATTTGTATCTAAAAGAAGAAATCAAAGATATGCGGCTTTTGTTGATGGAATTCTTTGACCTGTTGCTGGAGCTTTCAGATACGTATAAAGATGTGTTGTTGCCTGGTTATACCCATTTTCAAGTGGCCATGCCCTCTTCTTTTGGGATGTGGTTTTCAGCCTATGCCGAAAGCCTGATCGACGATATGTACATGTTGAATGCGGCGTTTAGGGTAGTCGATCAGAATCCTTTGGGCTCAGCTGCAGGATACGGGAGTTCCTTTCCGATTGACAGGGATCATACGACTTCTGAGATGGGCTTCGGCGAATTGAAGGTGAATTCTGTGGCTGCTCAGATGAGCAGGGGGAAAACGGAAAGAACGGTTTCTTTTGCCATGAGTTCGGTAGCAGGAACACTTTCTAAATTTGCCATGGATATCTGTTTATACATGAGCCAGAACTTTGGGTTTGTTTCTTTTCCTGATGAATTGACCACAGGATCCAGTATCATGCCACATAAAAAGAACCCGGATGTATTTGAATTAATCAGAGGGAAATGTAACAAAGTTCAATCCTTGCCTTACGAGCTTACCCTAATTATAAATAACCTGCCAAGTGGTTATCACAGGGACCTGCAATTGCTTAAGGAAGGTTTGATCCCCGGTATCCAGGCCCTAAAATCCTGCCTGGAAATGTTTACCTTTTCCCTTAAGAATATTAAGGTCAACAAGAACATTGTGGATCAAAAGATCTACGATTACCTTTTTACAGTAGAAGAAGTGAATAAGCTCGTACAAGGTGGCACACCTTTTAGGGATGCTTACAAAATCGTTGGGGCCAAAGTCGAAGCAGGGGAATTTGAACCCGATAAAAAGGTGGCGCATGCTCATGTCGGAAGTATCGGCAATTTGGGATTGGACAGGATCAAGGCGAAAATGGCCAAGGCCAGTGCCCATAATGATTAAATTTAATCTGGTTGATTTTATTGGCTTTGAAGCTGTTTTTAAGACCCTAAAGCTTGCCTTAAGGCTTTTGCCTTTAGTAAACATTCTTCATATTCTTTTTCGATTTCAGACAGCGAGGTGATTGCGCTTCCTACAGAGAAAGATGCATATTGACTTGAGGCGTTGTACAGTATGGATCTGATAACAACGTTGAAATCAAAATCTCCTTCAGGGGTAAAATAACCTATAGCTCCGGAGTACAGGCCTCTTTTGGTTTCTTCCTCCTCCTCGATGATCTTCATTGCAGCTATTTTAGGTGCCCCTGTCATGCTCCCCATAGGGAACAAATCCTTTATGATATCAACCACATGGGAATCTTTTTTTGCCTGGCAGCTAACGGTTGAGATGAGCTGATGTACTTGTTTAAATGAATATACCTTACATAATTCTTCCACTTTGACACTTCCTTTTTCAGCGCATTTGGAAAGGTCATTCCTGATCAGATCAACGATCATTATATTTTCTGACCTTTCCTTGGGGTCATTTGATAAATTCTTGGCCAGTATCTGGTCTTCTCGTATGTCATCAATCCTTCTTGCCGTGCCTTTTATAGGCTGGACAATGATTTTGTCGGCCTCTTTTTTGGCAAATCTTTCAGGAGAGGAGCATAGCAGGAATTTGTCGTTTAGTTTTACATAACTGGCAAATGGAGCCTGAGAAATTTCATTCAGCTTATGGTATACAGCAACGGGATCTATTAAGGCTTTCTTTGCATAGAATTCCTGGCAAAAATTAACTTCATATATATCTCCGCGGTGTATATGTTCAAGGATATTGCCGACTTTTTTAAAATAGGATTCCTTCGATATTTTATGTAATATTTTCGGAAGATTGGAACTGGGTTTTTTAGCTAAATCAATGTCTTTTATAGCTTGCAGATCTAACTCGATGTCTGCAGCAACATTAGGTAGGTATAGCATTTCAACCAGGTTGTTTTTCCATAAAAATATTTTTTTTGGTTGAAAGAAATAAAGGTCCGGAAAACCAATATTGTCTTCATGGGAAGAGGAGAGGTCTTCTATGTCGTTTTTCAGATCATAATTCAAATGCCCAAAAAGAAAGTCCTTATGTTCATTTTGAAAGCTTTTTAGCTTTTCAAATGCATTTTTATACCCGGTATTTATACTTGTTTGAGCCCCTATTGCCAAAACGGCATCGTAATTCGAATACTGCTGTTTGCTTACCTGGGCTGCGGAATTTGACTCTAAAAAAACGACCTCACTGTATTGCTGAGCCCATTGAAGCGCTTTTTGCTTAAAGGCACCTGAATTTTTGTCGGGTATGGTTTTTGAAATTCTTTTCACTGTTATAGCGTCATGTTAAATGACGCTGATATTATTCAAATTGATAAACTTTTTTATCGACTTCAGTTAACCTGAAATACCCAAAAGCATAGTTCTCAGGGTTAGTCGTATTGATGCAGTTGCCGTTAATTTCGGCAGGTGTGGTGCTAAAAGGCCCGCCCTGTCCTCCGGATTGCCGGATAAGTAATTTTATGTAGTTATGATATTGTTCCGATACTCCATAAAGATTGATATCTACGATCTTACCTGGTGCAAATTCCTTTTCACCCGAACCATCACCTTGTAATTTTTCATACAAGACCAACATTTTATTGCCAGCCGTGAATTCATCGTTTACATCGAATAAAGTTTGGAGCAGGTCTCCACTGCATTGA
Source organism: Lutimonas sp. (assembly GCA_041554895.1). Lineage (GTDB taxonomy): Bacteria > Bacteroidota > Bacteroidia > Flavobacteriales > Flavobacteriaceae > Lutimonas. The sequence continues at coordinate 3,640 of JBFFLO010000002.1, forward strand.
TCTCTGATGGTGCCACTGTCGGAGTAATTGGTCTGTGCCCCTACCACCGAAGATATTAATAGAAATAAGATGGATAATCTTTTCATTTTTTCGGGGTTCAAAACTACGTTTAAACAGCAAAAAACAAGTCCCTGACCAAATTCTTTTTGTCAGTCAAATGCTCAGCTATGCAAGGCTCTTCCGTCAACGGCAAGGCATGCTTCTTTAATAGCTTCAGTAAAGGTAGGATGTGCATGACTCATTCTCGCAACATCTTCACTTGACGCCCTAAATTCCATGGCAACCACTGCTTCAGCGATCATATCCGCTGCTCTTGCTCCGATCATATGAATTCCAAGAATTTCGTCGGTTTTGGCATCTGCCAATACCTTAACAAGTCCATCGACATCCATACTTGCCCTTGCCCTTCCCAAAGCGCGCATTGGGAAACTACCCATTTTGTAGTCGACACCAGCCTCTTTAAGCTGTTCTTCAGTTTTCCCTACAGAAGCAACTTCGGGCCAGGTATATACAACTCCGGGAATCAGGTTGTAATCAATATGAGGTTTTTGCCCGGCGATGATCTCTGCTGCCATGGTACCTTCTTCCTCAGCTTTATGTGCAAGCATTGCGCCTCGAACAACATCACCGATAGCGTAGATGTTGCCAACATTGGTTTGCAGATGCTCGTTAACTTCAATTTGCCCTCTTTCATTGGCTTTTACTCCGGCAGCATCAAGGTTTAACCCTTCCGTAAATGGTCTTCTTCCCACAGATACCAGACAATAATCTCCTTTGATCTCAACTTCATTGCCTTTTTTGTCATCAGCCAACACGGTGACCTCCTTGCCTTTTCTGCTCACAGCTTTCACCTTATGAGAAACATTGATCTTGAATTTATTCTTTTTAAAAACTTTAGTCAGCTCTTTTGACAGTGAGGCATCCATTGTAGGTATGATCCTGTCCATATATTCAATTACTGTAACTTCAGCTCCTAGTCTTTTGTATACTTGTCCTAATTCAAGTCCGATTACTCCTCCTCCGATTACGATTAGGTGTTTTGGCACTTCTTTTAATTGCAATGCCTCGGTAGAGGTGATGATCCGCTCCTTGTCGATCTTAATAAAAGGCAAATTTGACGGCTTGCTTCCTGTGGCTATAATGGTATTTTTCGAAGATATTTCTTCGGTGCTTTTATCATCTTTGGTAACCAGGATGTGTTCTGCATTCTTAAAACTACCCAAGCCCTGAAACACATCGATCTTGTTTTTTTTCATCAGAAAATCAATTCCCCCGGTTGTCTGCTCAACGACTGAATCTTTTCTTGCGATCATTTTAGCAAGATTCACTTTGATCTCTCCGGCGATATCTATCCCATGCGTATCAAAATGTTTTACAGCATCTTCATAATGATGTGATGAGTCCAGCAGCGCCTTGCTCGGAATGCAACCAACATTAAGGCAGGTGCCTCCCAAAGTATTGTATTTTTCAATTAAAGCCGTTTTTAACCCCAATTGGGCACAACGAATAGCTGCTACATATCCTCCTGGACCTGAACCTATAACGGTTACATCATATGATTTCATAATGGTATTCTATTTTAATGAATGCAAAAATAAGTTATTTCAATATATATAAGAAAGGAATGAGAAATTGATTTAATCCATTTCAATTCCCAAAAGACGGGTGAAACAATGTTTACATCAAATGCATTGTTTTCTTTTATGTTCAGCAATTTACTGAAGAAGCCCTGCACGTTTTAACAGCGCATCAACTGTTGGTTCTTTTCCTCTGAATCTTTTATAGAGTACCATTGGTTTTTCAGTACCTCCTTTGCTCAGGATATTCTCCTTAAATCTTTTGGCCACTTCTTTATTAAAAATACCCGCCTCCTTAAAGGCTTCAAAGGCATCGGCGTCAAGTACTTCTGCCCATTTATAACTGTAGTAACCAGCAGAATAGCCCCCTTGAAAAATATGAGAAAACGCTGTGCTCATGCAATTTTCCTTAACATCAGGATATAATTGGGTTGCTCCAAATGCTTCCTTTTCGAATTCTTTTATATTGCTGATATGACTGGGATCATGAGCGTGATATGACATATCGAGCATGCCAAAACTCAGCTGTCTTAAGGTTGCTATTCCCTCAAGAAAATTTGAGGAGTCCTTTATTTTTTGAACCATTTGAATGGGTATGGGCTCTTTATTGTCATAGTGCCGTGCAAACAAAGTCAAGGCCTCCTTTTCAAAGCACCAGTTTTCAAGGATTTGACTTGGTAATTCCACAAAATCCCAATAAACATTGGTGCCAGATAAATTAGGATAAGTGGTATTGGCCAGCATGCCGTGTAAAGCATGTCCAAATTCATGAAAAAGGGTTGTCACCTCGTTGAACGTGAGTAAGGAAGGTTTTGAGGCCGTGGGTTTTGTAAAGTTGCATACGATCGAAATATGTGGCCTCGAATTGACTTCCCCCTCTTTCCATTGCGACTTATAACTTGTCATCCATGCACCATTTCTTTTTCCTTTTCGGGGAAAGAAATCGGTATAGAAAAGAGCGACAAGTTCCCCCTCGGCATTGCTCACTTCATAGGTCTTCACTTCCTTGTGATAGGTGTCAACATTGTTTACGGATTTGAAATTCAGGTCATAAAGTTTACCAGCAATATCAAAAACCCCTTGGATCACATTTTCAAGTTTAAAATACGGCTTTAGTTTTTCATCATCAAGATCGAACATGATCTTTTTTAGCTTTTCAGCGTAATATGCGCCATCCCATTTTTCAATAACATCAATGCCATCTTTTTTGGCAAGATCCTTGAGCATTTGGAATTCTTTTTCAGCAGCCGGTTTGGCCTTTTTCAAGAGCTTTTCCAGAAAACCCGTTACTTTTTCAGGTTTTTCTGCCATGCGTTCTTCCAGGACATAATGTGCATGCGAAGCATAACCTAATAATTGAGCGCGCTGGTGCCTGAGATTAACAATGTCTATAATTATTTTCTCGTTGTTGTATTTGTTTTTTTGCACGCCTCTGGCTCCAAAGGCTTTGGATATTTTCTCCCGAAGGATCCTATTGTCCGCATAGGTCATAAATGGAATATAACTAGGATAATCCAAAGTAAAAACCCACCCTTCCAATTTTTTCTCTTCCGCCAGCATGCGAGCTGCTTCTACAGCTCCGTCAGGCAAGCCTGACAAGTCTTTTTCATCAGTAATAACGAGCTCATAATTATTGGTTTCTGCCAAAACATTTTCACCAAATTTTAAACCCAATTTTGATTTCCTTTTGTCAATGTCTCTTAAGGTCTCTTTGTCTTCTTCATTCAGGTTTGCACCATTTCTCACAAAAGACTTGTAGTTTTTCTCAAGAAGCATTTGTTGTTCAGGCGTCAATTTTAAATGCTCCCTTTTATCGTAAACTGTTGCTATTCTTTTAAACAAACCCTCATTCAAGCTGATGTCATTGGCAAATTTGCTTAACATAGGGGATACTTCCTGCGCGATTTTTTGAATTTCTTCATTTGTTTCTGCAGCATTCAGATTGAAAAAAATACTTGAAATACGGTTCAGTTTGTTACCTGAAAATTCAAGAGATACCAAGGTATTTTCAAAATCCGCCGGTTCTGGATTCACCACTATTTGATCAATTTCCTTTTTTGCTTCGTTGATGGCCATTTCAAAAGCCGGCAGGAAATGGTCATTTTTTATGATGGAAAACGGTGCTGAACCATACGGTGTTTGAAAATCTTTCAGTAATGGGTTATTCATGGATATAGCTGGATTAAAGCCCTTAGCAGGGCCATATGATTTTATTAAAATTAGTTGATTTTAATTATTTTATATAGTGGTTTTCCCGAGCGAATTAATGTTTTAATCCCTCAGCAGCGTTGATCACCTTTTGCTTTAACTCATCCTTAAAGGAAATGATCTTGTTAAGGATCTCACTGTCAGAAGAACCTAGAATTTGAGCCGCTAGTATGCCTGCATTTTTTGCTCCATCCAACGCTACCGTCGCAACCGGAACCCCGCCAGGCATCTGTAAAATGGAAAGGACAGAATCCCAGCCGTCAATCGAATTTCTTGATTTTACAGGAACACCAATCACAGGAAGCGGACTCAAGGAAGCCACCATTCCCGGAAGATGTGCTGCACCACCCGCACCCGCGATGATCACGCTGATACCCCTTTTATGGGCTTCGGTGGCATAGCTGAATAGTTTTTCAGGAGTTCTATGGGCTGAAACGATATCTACTTCAGTTTCTATTTCAAAACTTTTTAGAATATCAATTGCTTCTTGCATAATAGGCAGATCTGAATCGCTACCCATGATAATTCCAACCTTGGCCATAATTTATTTATTTAAAAAAACTTATTGAATTCAACTGATAAAAATTGTATTTTTATGGGCTAAAGGTAAGATAAAAAAGTGTTTTCGTAACAATGCAAATTCCATTATTTAATACGGTTCTGTCTTGGATTTTAAAAAAGCGCAAATACCAGGTGGATATGTTTTTGCACCATCCTGTGGAAGTGCAGAGTGAAGTTTTGTATGGGTTGTTGTCTGAAGCCAAGTACACCTATTTCGGGAAGAAATATGGTTTTGGGGATATTAAGAATTACGCTTCTTTTGCCGAAAAAGTGCCTATCCAGCAATATGAAAGCATCGAGCCTTTGATTGAAAGGAACAGAAGGGGAGAACAGAATTTGTTCTGGCCGTCAAGAATACACTGGTTTGCTAAATCAAGTGGGACAACCAATGCAAAAAGCAAGTTTATTCCCGTAAGCAACGAAGCAATCGATGATTGTCATATGAAGGCAGGAAAGGATATGCTATGCCTATTTATCAATAATAACGAGGGTACAGAGATCTTTAAGGGAAAAGGCTTACGCCTGGGTGGCAGTTCAGCCATCTACGAGGATAACAATACTTTTTTTGGGGATCTTTCTGCCATTATTATTGAAAATATGCCTTTTTGGGCTGATTTTAGCAGCGCACCCAGCCAGAAAACGGCTTTAATGAGTGAATGGGAAACCAAAATGGATGCCATTATTAAGGAAACCATACAGGAAGATATAACCAGTTTGAGTGGTGTTCCTTCCTGGATGCTGGTATTGTTGAACAGGGTGCTTGAAGTGACAGGAAAGAACAATATTCTTGAAGTGTGGCCCAACCTGGAGGTATACTTTCATGGGGGAGTAAATTTTATACCTTACAGGGAGCAATATGAAAAGCTGATCCCAAAAGCGGATTTTCGATATTATGAAACTTATAATGCTTCTGAAGGGTTTTTTGCGATTCAAGACCGAAACAATTCTGATGAATTGCTTTTGATGCTCGATTACGGTATTTTTTATGAATTTATCCCAATGGATGATTATCAGGGAGAGAACTCCAAAGCTATACCCTTGCAGGAAGTTAAGGCTGGCGTTAATTATGCCATAGTCATAAGTACCAACTCAGGGTTATGGAGATATCTTATAGGTGATACCGTAAAATTTACAAGTACACAGCCCTATAGGATCAAGATCACTGGGAGGACCAAGCACTTCATCAATGTTTTTGGTGAAGAACTAGTCGTTGAAAACGCTGAAGATGCACTGAAAATAGCATGTTCAAAGTTTAATGCCACCATAATCGATTATACTGTAGCACCAATTTTTATGCAAGGCGAGCAAAGCGGCGGACATGAATGGTTAATAGAGTTCAAGAAAAGCCCCAAGGATCTGGAAGGTTTTACAAATTCCCTTGATGAGGCCCTTAAAGAGTTGAATTCAGATTATGAAGCAAAAAGGTACCTCAATATGACCATTGGAATGCCTAAGGTGCATCAGGCGCCACAGGGCCTTTTTTATCAATGGTTAAAAAGGAAAAACAAATTGGGCGGGCAACATAAGGTTCCGAGGTTAAGCAGTAAAAGAAACTATTTAGATGAGTTGCTTGCAATGTGTCAAAGTGAAATAGGCTGAGGTGTGATCACATCCTTGGTTATCCAAGCTTCACAAAGAACTTTAAAATCGGCATCTGTATCACCAGCCTGTTCCCAGGCTTTATAATCTATCCAGACGAAGCCATTGTTCCCCCAACCTTCTCCCCAGGAATTAACTGCTTTAAATGCATTCATTTCATCGCTGTAACCAACTACAAGCATGGCATGTGAACCATCGTTTTTACTGAATTTTCTATAAATATGGTTGCCGTCAGGATCTCTTGCTCCAAAATAATTCCTGTCGATTGTTATTGCAATAACCACAGGCTGATTATTCAATAAGGAAGCTTTCGTGTTTTTTAGCAGTTCATTAACTTCCAGATAAAAATAGGAATCAATTTTATTGGCGACTGCAGCCAATTTTTGAGTATCATTTGGCAGCGTGTAACAATCATTTTCATCGTAAGGCATTACCGACCAATCTGCGGCCCCCTGGCTTTGGATCGTATCCAAGGCACGTTGGATTGCAGAACCTCCGGCGCAATCATTTGCCTTAACCTGGTTATAAATATATGCAGGACTTATTTCATTGCCCAAATCAAGATCGCCGTTTATAAAATCATCAAAGTTCTTGTGAAAACTTTTCATATAATAACCTGTTGCCCAGGCAACACATGAGCCTTGTGATCCTTGAGATCTCACCTTAGGAAGAAATTCTGACAGGTCAAATTCAGTCGGAAAATCAATATTGAGATCAATAGGTGCTATTTCGGCAATCGGATTGCTGTATCCATAACAAAAACCTCCCTCACAACCAAAAGTAAACTGTTCCTGATATTCCTGATCATCTGTATTCTCTATAACAGGATCGCCATCTGTATCGACAGTATATATAAGGCGGTCCTGCAGGTCATACTCATAATTGCTATCACAGGAAATAAAGAAAATCACAAGTAAAAAGCAGAAGGGATTCTTCATAAAAACGTATCGAATTTAATTTTCAAAGGTTCAAAAGCTATGCCATGAATCGCTAAGATTATTTTTCTCTATCGATCACATAATTAACCATGGTCATCAAAGATTCCTTGAAAGGTGATTCAGGATAGGTATCCAATATGCTTAAGGCGGCTTCCTGGTACTCTTTCATTTTAGTTTCAGTATATTCAATTCCTCCATTTTGTTTTACGAATTCAATAACTTCTTTTACCCTTACCTTATTTTTGTTGTGGTTTTTGACAGAATTGATCAACCATCTCCGCTCTTTTTTAGAGCAATTGTTCAAGGTATAAATAAGAGGGAGCGTCATTTTCTGTTCCTTGATATCTATTCCGGTAGGTTTTCCGATTTTTTCTTCAGAATAGTCAAAAAGATCATCTTTGATCTGGAAGGAGATGCCGATTAATTCCCCAAATTTCCTCATCTTTTCAACTTCATCTTTAGGTGCATCAACAGAAGTTGCCCCAATAGCCGTGCAAGCAGCAATGAGCGTAGCCGTTTTCTTTCGAATGATCTCAAAATAAACTTCTTCGGTGATGTCTAACTGCCTTGCCTTTTCAATTTGAAGCAGTTCTCCTTCACTCATTTCCCTTACTGCTATGGAGATATGCTTGAGTATATCGAAATCGTCATTGTCAATGGAAAGCAGGAGTCCCTTGGATAAAAGATAGTCACCCACCAATACGGCGATCTTGTTTTTCCAAAGTGCATTTAGCGAAAAGAATCCCCTTCGACGGTTACTGTCATCGACAACATCGTCGTGGACCAAAGTCGCCGTATGTATCAGCTCAATGATGGAAGCTCCCCTGTAAGTACGCTCCTTGAATTGCCCATTGGAGACCATTTTAGCCACTAAAAAAACAAACATGGGTCGCATTTGTTTTCCTTTTCTCCTTACAATATAGTGGGTGATTCTATTGAGTAACGAAACATTTGAGATCATGGAAGCTTTGAATTTTGTTTCAAAGAATTCCATCTCCTTTAATATAGGTAGCTTTATTTGTTCTACAGTCTTCAAGAGCTGAACAATTTACAATAAATAAATTATTTTTTTTGTTCCATTTTGGCCCAGGAATCCCTCAGGGCAACTGTGCGGTTAAAAACAAGTTTGTCATTACCAGAATCAGCATCAACATTAAAATAACCCAAACGCTGGAACTGAAAACTATCACCCTCAATTGCAGTGGCAAGACTTGGCTCAACATAGGCTTTTTCAATAACCGCCAAAGAATCCGGATTGATGAACTCCTTAAAGTCTTTGTCCTTATGTGCATCCGGTGCCTCATCATTAAAAAGCCTGTCATACAATCTGACCTCAGCCTCCAAGGCGTGCTGGATCGAAACCCAGTGGATGGTGCCTTTTACTTTACGCATGCTGGCCTCGGTTCCACTGCCACTTTTAGAATCCTCATCATAGGTGCAATGAATTTCGATTACTTCACCATTGTCATCTTTGATAACTGAGTTGGCCTGGATAATATAGGCATTTTTTAACCTGACTTCTTTTCCAAGTTTAAGACGGAAGAATTTTTTATTGGCCTCTTCTCTAAAATCTTCCTTTTCAATGTAGAGTTCTCTTGAAAATGGAACTGTTCTGTAACCTGCATCTTCGTCCTCCGGGTTATTCTCGGCCGTAAGCATTTCTTCAACCCCTTCAGGATAGTTTGTAATGACTAACTTTACAGGGTTCAGAACTGCCATGACCCTTGGTGCGATCTTGTTTAATTCTGTTCGAATATGAAATTCCAGTAAGGCAAGATCAGTTACGTTATCTCTTTTGGCTATCCCTGCAGTCTCACTAAAATCACGAATTGAGCTTGGCGTATACCCCCGTCTTCTCAGGCCCGAAATCGTGGGCATTCTAGGATCATCCCAACCATTCACATAACCTTCTTGCACCAGTTGTAATAATTTTCTTTTGCTCATCACCGTATAGCTCAGATTTCTTCTTGCAAATTCTCTTTGTTTGGGCCTGATGGTATTTGGCTCATAGACCTGATCGAGAAACCAATCGTACAATTCACGGTGATGTTTAAATTCTAGCGTACATAAGGAGTGGGAGATCTGTTCAATATAATCTGATTCTCCGTGGGTCCAGTCATACATGGGGTAGATCTTCCAGTCTTCGCCTGTTCGGTGATGTGCTCTTTTCAGGATCCTGTACATGACAGGATCACGCATCAGCATATTGGGGGAAGACATGTCAATCTTTGCACGCAATACATGTGTTCCTTCCCCGAAATCACCATTTTTCATTTTTTTAAATAAATCAAGGTTTTCGTCAATAGTCCTGTTTCTATAAGGACTGTTGGTTCCTGCTTTTGTCGGTGTTCCTTTTTGTTCGGCAATTTGTTGAGACGTCTGGTCGTCAACATAGGCATTGCCTTGTTTGATCATGTCAACGGCCCAATCGTACAATTGTTGGAAATAATCTGAGGAAAACAAAACATCCGCCCAATTAAAACCCAGCCACTTAATGTCTTTCTTTATGGCATCTACATATTCCTGTTCCTCTTTTTCGGGGTTTGTATCGTCAAAGCGAAGATTGACCGGAGCGTCATATTTAAGGCCCAGGCCAAAGTTAAGACAGATAGAAGCAGCGTGTCCTATATGTAAATATCCATTTGGTTCTGGCGGGAACCTGAATTTTAGTGCTGACCTATTCATACCTTTTGCAAGGTCTTCCTCAATGATTTGTTCTAAAAAATTGAGAGATTTTTTAATTTCCGACATATGTTCTTTTGATGAAAGGCAAAATTACGGAAAATTGCTTAGTAAAAAAGCGAAAATAAATAATTAAGGTCGTAAAGAACAGCCTGAATTCAGCAGTTAAAAACCGAGAATCACTTTAGCGATATAAAAGAAAATAAAGATTCCAAAAATATCATTGCTTGTCGTAATAAACGGACCTGTGGCTACCGCCGGATCAATCCCGTTTTTGTCGAGGATCAATGGTACAAAAGTACCAATAAGCGAAGCAAGAATGATCACCATGATCATTGAGATGGATATGGTGACGCTTATATTGATATCATAATCAAGAAAAAATCCAAAAACAAATATCAGAACTGCGAGTATGACTCCATTTATCATGCTCAGGCCAATTTCCTTGAACATCCTGTTCATCATGCTTCCCCTAATATTATCGTTAGCCAGACCCTGAACAATAATTGCCGAAGACTGCACTCCTACATTTCCTGCCATGGCCGCTATCAAGGGTGTAAAAAAGAACAATTGAGGAAATTTGATCAAGGCCTCTTCGAAACCGCCCATAATGGAAGCCGCCGCAAGCCCGCCTACCAAACCAAGAATTAACCAGGGCAGCCTGGCTTTTGTTTTATCCAATATACTGTCATCCGCATCAATGTCTTCGGTGATACCGGCAGCCATTTGATAATCTTTTTCTGCTTCCTCTTTTATAAGGTCCACGATATCATCAATCGTAATTCTCCCTAAAAGTACATTGTCATCGTCAACAACGGGAATTGCTTCAAGATCATATTTTTGCATCAACCTGGCGACATCTTCCCCTTTGTCATTAAAATGAACAGAATCTACCTTTGGAATATAAATATTGGAAATTTTATCTTTAGCCGAAGCCACAAGCAGGTCTTTCAGTGACAACCTTCCAATGAGGTGGTTTTCCTGATCAACCACATATATGGAGTGTACTCTTCTTACTTCCTGGGCCTGGGACCTCATTTTTCGAACACAGGTAGGGACCATCCAATTCTCTTTAACTTTTATCAGCTCTTTAGCCATAAGGCTACCTGCCGTTCCTTCCTGGTATCGCAAAAGATCAACGATATCCTTGGCATGTTCGTCATCTTCAAGTTCCGAGATTACTTCTGTGACCCTTTCCTGAGGTAATTCAGAGATAATATCTGCTGCATCATCGGTATCAAGTTCATCAAGTTCATATGCAATCTCTTCAGCCGATAGATTCCTTAGTATTTTTTCCCTGTCATCCTCATTGATTTCCATCAATGCCTCAGCCGTTAGTTCACTATCAAGAAGTTTGAAAAGGTAAGTGGCATCCTCAAGCTTGAGCTCGTCTATGATTTCAGCGATGTCGGCAGGATGTTCTTCAGAGAGTAAATCTAGTAAGGCTGCATCATTAGTTGACGAGATGAGCCCTTCAATATTCTCAATAAATTCTTTAGTCATCTCGATTGCCATCTTCAGCCAGGTTTTTCGTTAATTCAACAAATTGTTGAACAGTTAGTTGTTCAGGTCGTAGGGCAAATATAGCATCTTCCTTTAATTTATCCGAAATCTGGAATGATTTTAAACTGTTACGAAGGGTTTTTCGCCTTTGGTTGAAGGCGGTTTTAACAACTCTGAAGAAAAAAGAAACATCTACAGGCAGTGAATAATCTTTTTTTCTTACGAGTCTCAATACCCCGGAATCGACCTTTGGAGGAGGATTAAAAACTGATGGAGGCACAGTGAACAAGTATTCAGCTTTATAAAATGCCTGCGTGAGCACAGAAATGATACCGTAGGTTTTACTACCAGGCGCTGCTGTTATCCTCAGGGCCACCTCTTTTTGAAACATTCCGCTGAATTCCGGGATCTGCTCACGACATTCAATTGTTTTAAAAACAATCTGTGAAGAAATATTATATGGAAAATTCCCAATAATGGCCAAAGGGTCCTTATTGAAATAAGTGCTCAAATCCATTTTTAAAAAATCTTCATTGATAATTCGGTCGGATAGGTGCAAATAATGGCTTTTCAAATAATCTATTGATTCGGTATCTATTTCTACTACCCAAATGGTTTTGTCTTTTTTTAACAAGTATTTGGTTAATACGCCCATTCCGGGTCCGATTTCAAGGATGTTCTTGTAATTATCCAATGATAAAGTATCAGCGATCCTGGCTGCTATAGACTCATCGGTAAGAAAATGTTGTCCTAAATGTTTTTTGGCTCTTACGGTCATGGATATAATTGTGGACTAATTAAAAAACTCTTTGACGATTTTCATTTCTGTTCTAAAGACGCCAAACTTATCGCCAAATTTCTTATGAATTGATTGCCTCAGCCGCGGTGCGTCCTGCTCGTAATAATTCAACAAAAGCTCTTTTGAGGCACAAGTATACTGGATCGAATAGGTAATGCCACCCAGATCCTCCTTAACAAGGACTTCGCTCATCAGGGCCTTGGTAAACTTACCGGCCGCCAGAACTTCCGGAATATGAACTTCCTGCATCCAGGCGATCCAACTGTCATGAATACTTTCGTCAACATTTATCGTTACATTATAGATATACATGTTAATAATTTGAGTTTAAAGATAGACTTATTAGATGAATAATAGTTTTCGCAAAAAAAAAGGAATGACCTGTTTTTACGATCACTAAATATCATCCCCTCTCAGTTTTCTAAAGGCGGCCCTTGCATCAACAAGATAGATACTGGAAGGAAACTCAAAGATGATGCGCTCAAACATGAGTTTTGCTTTTTCAGGATCACCCAGATGGTCCCTGTATAAAATACCCAGCCTGAAGATACTGTCGTCATATAATAAACTTTCAGGATGAAAATCAAGAATACTCAGCAGATTGGCTTCTGAAGCTGCATAGTTAGCCATATGCTCAAAATATGAGGCCTGAGTGAACAAGGCATCATCTTCTATTTGCTGCCCCTTGAATTGTTCAAGTACAAAAGACAAGGTGTCAATAGCTTTCTGGTATTTTTGCTGGAAACCTAAAAGTTCGGCCCCGGCATAAATTCTGAGGCCCTCATGTATGCTGTCCTTGTCCATATTATTGCCAATTTTTAAGCTGAGTTCCAGTGCATCGTTGGCAATCAATTGGGAGGTAGAGGATTTTAATACTTTTAACTGATTTTGTGCCCATTGGAAATCACCTTTAAAATAAGAAGTTCTTGCCACTTTGAACCGGGCTTCCTGAGCCAACTCGCTATTTTTCAGGTCATACTGAATCTGGGTATACATGATCAGTGCCTGATTAAACTGATCAGAAAACACCATGATATCAGCAATTTTCATTTGAATCAGCCCTTTGGCGAACTGTGATGTTGCTTTTGGAAGGATTTCCTCAAGATGCCTGATTGCTTTTTCAGGTTGTTCCAGATCAAAAGTTAAAAAATCAGCATAGGCCAGATGGAGTTCCATGGATTCTGAATTCTGCCCGTATTGATCGAGCAGTGATTCAAATTTTCTCTCAATTTTAGCCCTGTCTTGTCCTTTCTTCAGAGACAGGTTCTGAATTTTCAACACATAAATTTCAGCAATTAGCGTAGATTGCTCATCCAAAGCCGTGTTTTGACTGTTCTCGATCATGAATTCAAAGGCCTCCTTTGCGGTGGTATAATCTTTGTTTTCAAAAGAAAGAAAACCGATTTCACCAACCCTTTCAAGACCACCTTGTTGTCTCTTGAACAATGATTTCTCCTGGATCAATGCCTTGTGATAATCCTGCTGCTGCATAAACAGCCAGCTAAGAAGAATATTCCATGCATCTTTTGGATTGGATTGCGCCCTTTTTAATAAAAGCTTCCTGAATAATTCATTGTTAGGGTCGGTTTTGTCCTCGCTAATAAAATTGGCCACATATCTTTGAACGGTTGAAAAGTAGTTTTCATTTTTATCGACCAAGTCGAGATACAGCCCAAACATTTTGTCTAGCTCTCCTTTTTCCCCGTAAATCTGTGCTTCACTGATCTCTGTATTCAATTTAGGATTGATTTGCTTTGCGATCTGATAAGAGTTTAAAGCATAATCAAGCAGGTGATTTTGTCTGAATGATCTTCCAATCATAAAGGCGTAACTGGGATTCTTCCTGATATATTGCAGCGATTTTTCATAGAATTGCTCGGCAGCAGGGAGGTTGCCGTTTAGCTGATAATTATAACCCAGTTCAACATATAGATATAGCTGCTCCGGAAATTTTTGAAGTTGTGATTTAATGAGGTCCTCTCCTTCCTGATAAGATTCAACCTGTTGATAGCAGGTCAGCAGGGCTTTAAAATAATCCTGTCGAATAGGATTCGATTCAAGCAGCGGTTTGTATAAAACAATGGCCTTTTCATATGCTCCTTTTCTAAAATAAGCATTTGCCAAATCGGCGCTCTGAGCATGGCCGGCCAGTGAAAACAGGACAAATATGAATATGATGATAAACCTCATGGTACCGATGGTTAATAGTATGTTTTTCCTCTTCAATTATTGGATTATCTAATTCGTAATTTAAATATAAATTATTAATAGAGTCATAAAAATTTACCTGTTTCTATTAGATATTCTGAACAATGTTAAAATTTTAATAAAATAAATTCTAAAATGTAACGTTATTTAAAAATATCAGTCTTAATAGTATATATCAACAATAACAAAAATCTTAAAATCATGAACGAAGTTAAAACATTCTACGAAAGAGCTAAACAAAGTGCGAAAAACCATATGAAAAATGGTCAGATCAATGATTACTTGAACGATTTGTTAATTATGAATCATTACAAGAAATTGATGGACGCCGCCTAACTGATGTCTTTTACTTAAATAGTACTATTTAATCGATCATATCAAATCGGGTATATGCCTGCAATACTTCAGGTATTTGAATGCCGCTTTCGGTTTGATAATTCTCTAAAAGTCCGGCCAATACTCTCGGTAATGCGAGGGAACTACCGTTCAAGGTGTGAGCCAGTTGACTTTTCCCGTCTTTATTCTTAAAACGCAGTTTTAGTCTATTCGCCTGAAATGTTTCGAAATTTGAAATTGAACTAATTTCAAGCCATCTGTTCTGTGCCGTTGAGAACACTTCAAAATCGTATGTCAGTGCTGATGTGAAACCAAGATCCCCTCCGCAAAGGCGCAAAATCCTGTAGGGTAATTTTAATTCTCGCAACATTCCTTTTACATGCTCTACCATTTCATCAAGGGCTTTATAAGACCTGTCGGGATGTTCTATTCTTACGATTTCTACCTTGTCAAATTGATGCAAACGGTTCAGGCCTCTTACATGGGCCCCATATGAGCCGGCTTCTCGCCTAAAACAAGGGGTATAAGCCGTATTGCAAATTGGAAAATCACTTTCTTTAAGGATGATATCTCTGTACAAATTGGTTACAGGGACCTCTGCCGTTGGGATCAAATAGAGATTGTCCAGGCCAATGTGGTACATTTGTCCCTCTTTATCCGGTAATTGCCCCGTTCCATACCCCGAAGCCTCATTAATCAACAAAGGTGGCTGAATTTCAGTATAGCCTGCTTCAGTGTTTTTATCGAGAAAATAGGAGATAAGGGCGCGTTGAAGCTTGGCTCCTTTTCCTTTGTACACAGGGAATCCTGCACCAGTGATCTTGTTGCCCAGCTCAAAATCTATGATATCATATTTTTTACAAAGTTCCCAATGGGGAACGGCCTTTTCATGAAGTTGAGGGATTTCCCCTTCTCTATATACCTCCTCATTATCTTCTTCTGAATTCCCTGAAGGAACCAATTTATTTGGAATATTAGGGAGTTGATAAAGCAGCTCATTCAATTCTATTTCAACTTCTCCAAGGGTGTCAGATAGGATTTTAGATTTTTCTTTTAACTGGCTGGTTTTCTCTTTGGCAATATTGGCTTTTTGAACCTCACCTGCCTGAAACAATTTCCCTATTTCCTTCGATATCTTGTTGCTTTCAGCTAAAATATTATCCAGATCAGCTTGAATGGACCGCCTTTTGCTATCGACTTCAATAACATTTTCAACTAGGATTTCAGCATTTTGAAAATTACGAACAAGAAGTCCCTTGATAACCAGTTCTTTATTTTCACGGATGTAGGGTAATGATAACATATGCTATTTTTTGACATGCAAAGATAAGTAATGTGCACCTAAGAAGGCAGGCTTATTTGAAATTCATAAGCCAATTTCTGGCCGAATTTTCATCTTTGGAAATCTGGCCAGCAAGATCTTCTATGCTTTCAAATTTTTTTTCATCTCTCAACCTTGTCAAAACCTCAAGTTGCATCTTGCTGCCGTATAAATCTCCATGAAAATCAAGGAGGTGAACCTCTATGGTTTGGCCTTTACCTCCCACAGTAGGTCTAAAACCTATATTCATGATTCCAAAGTTTGATACATTATTGAAATGGGCCCGAACAATATAAACACCTTTTTTAGGGATCAGTTTAAAATCTTCAGCAATACTCAAATTCACCGTTGGAAAATTGATCTTTCTCCCAAGGCCTTGCCCTTGAATGATCTCGCCGGTTAGCAGATAGCGGTAGCCTAAGTATTTGTTCGCTGTTGTAATGTCTCCGTTTTGAATAGCTTTTCTGATCTTGGTTGAGCTCACAGAAACACTCTCGATTTCTTGGGCAGAGATCTTTTCCACGCTAAAACCATATAACTCACCAAATTCAGTTAATTGTTCAAAATTCCCTTCGCGATTTTTACCAAAATGGTGGTCGTATCCAATAACCAATCGTTTAATATGCAGTTTGCGAACCAGGATTTCCCGAACAAAGTCAAGTGCAGAGAGTCTGGAGAATTCTTTGGTAAAAGGCTCTATGATAAGATCATCGAGTCCGAACTTTTCAAGGAGCAGGATTTTTTCGTCCATGGTCGTCAACATCTTGATATCATTGCTTTGATCGAGCACTCTTCTTGGATGGGGATAAAAGGTCAGGATCATCGATCTTTCGGCTGTTCCTTTTTTGATTTCATTCAGTCTTTGAATAATCTTCTGATGGCCTATATGCACGCCGTCAAAAGTACCTATGGTAAGTACCGATGATTGCTCTTTATGGTTATAATTTTCAATGGATTGGTGAACTCTCACTTACACTGGATTTAATAGTTGATATTCTCATCAATCTGCTGAATGATCTGTGGAACCTTGTTTATTTTAAAAGAGGTTCGAAGTTGCAAATTTCCATCACGGTTAAACAGGAATAAATTTCCCTGTTGGACAGGGAAGTAACCCATGGCGCCTTTACAATAGCAAATACGGCCAAAAACCATTTTTACTTTTTGAAGCTCTTTGTCTTTCAATATGACCTGTGGTTCATCGGGATCGAATTCGAGGTACACATATTCCGAATAACCGCTGTCCATTGCATCCTTAATGGCATCTTTTTTAAAATGGAATTTAACGACTATTTTGTCACCTTCAATAACCTCCGGATATAATTGACCAGTATCGCTGTAATTCAAGTTTAAAACTGAATTCCTCATGACTTCGAAGCTGCAATCTCCTCCTTCCGGGCAATTTATATGAGGAGGGGGGATGCTTGCTTTTAGATCTTTTCCTTGGTCTTTTGTTCCGGCACAGGACAACAATATAAACACTGATAAGCAATAGGTAAAAAGTCTCATTGTGCTAATATTCATTTAGTTGTCATTAAAAAAGATATACTAGAAAAAATTCATAGTTTTGTTTCACCTGTTTAAAACCTGAGAATGAGAAAAATTTACAAAGCTGCATTTATTTTATGCCTTCTGTTCCTGTCTTCTTTTCTTAGAGCGCAACAAAACGATTTCTGGTCTGTAATCGATGAAGCAAAAATAGGTATTTCAAAGCTCGAAAGAAAGGTTCATCCTAAAAAATATAAAACGGTAGAGTTGGATCTTCAGCGCCTTAAAGAGAGCCTGAATTTTGGACAATCTTATAAAAGCAGGGTAAAGGGATCTTCAGCATTGATCAACTTTCCTGATGAAAATGGTGAATTTATCGAATTTGAAATCACTGAAGCTCCTGTAATGCATCCTGAACTTGCTGAAAAATACCCCAATAACAGGTCATTCAAAGGATTTTCTGTAACCGAGCCATCTAAAAAGATCCGATTTAGTTTAAATGAGACAGGTTTTTCAGCCATTATCATGGGTGGCGAAAAAGGGCACATACTGATAGAACCCTTGGTAGCCGATCATCGATATTATAAGGTCTTTTCACAAAACGCTTTGGAGGGCCCGAAAGACCTTGTGTGTTTAACGGAAAGTACTCCTTTGGACAAAAAATTATTTAAGAACGCCGTCAATCGAGCGGATCAAGGATATTTAAAAATGTACAGACTGGCCTTGGCAGCAAATGGTGAGTACTCACAGTTCCACCTAAAAGATCAAAATGCAACGGGCTGGAGCGAGTATGATAAAAAGGCGGTAATCATGGGAACGTTAACCGCTGCGGTTACGAGGATCAATGCAGTTTTAGAAAGGGACCTGGCAATTAGCATGCAATTAGTCGCCAAGAATGACGCCTTGATCTTTTTGGACCCGGGTCAAGATCCTTATGATGATTTTCAATCTCCTGATGATGCTATTCTGTATCAAAATCAGGCTACGATTGATAAAATCATCACTGCTGGGAATTATGACATTGGCCATGTATTAACGACCACGCCCGGGGTTGCCAAATTAAGGTCTGTTTGTGTTGATGGTGTAAAAGCACAAGGGGTCAGTGGTTCATTAGAACCCGTTGGGAACAATTTTTATTTTGATGTTATATGTCATGAAATTGGCCATCAACTGGGGGCAAACCATACCTTTAACGGATCTGAAGCTTCTTGTGGAAATCAAGAGCAAAGAGTTGAAGCCACTGCTGTTGAGCCGGGAAGTGGTTCATCCATTATGGCGTATGGAGGCTATTGTGGGACGCAAAATATTCAAAGCCACAGTGACCTGTACTTTCATGGGTTGAGTCTTATGGAAATCAATGCTTTTACAGGTGGAAGCGGAACTGAGAACTGTGCAACTAAAACAGGTTTTGAAATTAATTTGAACCCACCAATCGTGTTGGCTGGAAGAGACCTGATCATTCCTGTTGGCACTCCTTTTAAACTGACTGGAGAAGGCAGCGATGCTGACGGAGATCAGATCACCTACAGTTGGGAGCAAATCGATGCAGGGGTTACTATTGTACCTCCAAGCGAAAATGCCAGGAGTGGGGCACTTTTTAGATCAAGAAATCCTTCACTGGAGTCTGTAAGGTATTTTCCCAGCCTCAAGTCACTCAGGAACGGAAATATGGCTTCAAAATGGGAAGTTCTTCCCAAAGTAGCCAGGGAACTTAATTTTTTACTTACCGTTAGGGATAATAACCAGGAAGGAGGTCAGGTTGTTTCGGATGATGTTAAATTGACAATTACCGATCAAGCCGGTCCTTTTAAGATTATTTCACAGAACAGTGACAAGGAAACATGGATTTCGGGTACTCAGGAAATGATCAAATGGGACGTTGCCGGAACAAATTCGAATGGAGTCAATGTCTCCCATGTCAATATTTTATTATCCACAGATGGCGGATTCACTTACCCGATCCTGTTGGCATCGAATGTCATTAATAATGGCATGCAAAATGTAACAGTGCCCGAAGTTCAGGCACCTCATTGTTATATTATGGTGGAAGCTGTTGGGAATGCATTTTTTGCTGTCAGCGCAACTCCCTTTTCAATTGGCTCTTTTGAGAGCATTTGCTCTACTTATGAGTCAAAAGATATTCCAAAAGAAGTCATTTTTGGGTCCTCGAATAATGCAATTTCATTGAGCCAAGTAGATGAGGATTATGAAATTGAAAGCATTACTGTTTCGGTTAAAATCAAGCATCCTTTTATCATGGATTTAGCCTTAAGCCTTGAAAGCCCGAAAGGCACTTTAATCGAATTGTTGAAAAACCCGTGTAACTTCAATGACCAGGATATAGATGCTGTGTTTAGTGACAATGGCGAACAGATCTATTGTGCTTCAGTATCACCTGCCATTTCGGGAAATAACCAGGCCTTAAGTGAATTGGCACAATTAAATGGTGAAAGCGCCAAAGGTCAGTGGAAGTTAAAGGTGGCCGATGAGGCGCCTGGAGATGATGGCGTGCTGGAAGCCTGGAGCATGACAATATGCACTGCCAAGGCAGTATTGGCCGTCGCTGAAAATAGCCTGGAAAACTTCCAGGTTTATCCAAACCCTTCTGAGGGTCAATTCAGGGTGATTTTTTCTACCGAAGCAGCAGGAGAGGCGTCTATTTCCATCTACGATCTTTTGGGTAGAAAGCTCCTCGAAAACAGCTATAAAGAGGCTTCAATAAATTTTGATGAAGTCATTAATGCAGGGGAATTAATAAGTGGGATCTATATTTTAAAGGTGAAGAGAGGGCAAAAAGTATCCTTTAGGAAAATCAAGATAAATAATAAATAAAACTATTTAAAAAAAATTATAGATTTGTAAACTTCCAAATGTATGATAATGATCAAAAATCACTCCGGATTTTTAGTAATTCTCATGATCTTCTTTACAAGCTGTTTGTTTTCGCAACAAACGGATTTATGGTCAAGAATTAATGAATCCGGCATCGCAAATTCAGATTTGCAGAGCAGCGTTAAATTAAAGAAATTCGACTCCTTTGAGTTGAAGGTAGCTTCATTGAGGAATGAATTGAAGAGCGCTCCGAAAAGGGAGGAATTTAGGGGAATATCGACTACAAAAATTGATTTTCCGGATGAAAACGGGAAAATGGAAACCTATTTGGTCAAAGAGTCTTCGGTGATGCATCCGCAGCTTGCAGAGAAGTTTCCACAAAATAAATCTTATGTGGGATATGCGCAAAATGATGTCTCTAAAAGAATTCATTTTAGCCTGAACAAGCTCGGCTTGCACGCGGTTATCATGGATACCAAAGGAAGGGTTCGTTATATTGAGCCTCTCACAAAGGATAAGAAGAAATACAGGGTCTATTACAGACAAGATATTGACGGGGAGAAAGAATTTCAATGCTTTACTGAAAATATCCAAACAGCGATGAAATCAGGCCTGTCCCAGAAAACTACTGATGACGGTAAATTAAGGACCTATAAACTTGCCCTGGCAGGCACAGGGGAATATGCTCAATTTCACATTGCTGATCAAGATGCTGAAGGGGCCTCTGATGCAGAAAAAAAAGCCATTGTACTGGCTGCCATGACAACGGCACTTACCCGTGTCAATGCGATTTTTGAAAACGACCTTGCCATCAGCATGCAATTGGTGGTAAATAATGAAGATATTATTTATCTGGATCCGGATAATGATCCTTACACAAATTTTGATGAAGGAATAATGCTCTCAGAGAATCAATCTAATTGTGATGCTGTCATTGGTGCCGATAATTATGATATCGGGCATGTTTTCGGTACAGGTGGTGGAGGGATTGCCGGAGGAGCCGGAATTGTATGTGTAGATGGATTTAAAGCAAAAGGGGCGACAGGGTCATCCTTTCCCAAAGGGGATGATTTTTATTTTGATTTTGTAGCGCATGAAATGGGCCATCAGTTTGGAGCCAACCATACTTTTAATGGTGATGAAGGTAATTGCAGTGGGATCAACAGAAACGATGAAACAGCTGTTGAGCCGGGAAGTGGTTCCACATTAATGGCTTATGCAGGCTTATGCCTTTCGCAAAATGTGCAAAGTAAAAGTGATTTGTATTTTCATATCGTAAGTATAGAGGAAATCAGAAACTATGTACTTAATGGACCAGGCGGGAATTGCGCTAGGATTTCCGACTTAACATTGAATATGAATGCACCTACGGTAGATGCAGGCCCGGATTTTGTTATTCCAAAGGGGACACCCTTTAAACTGGTTGGGTCCGGAAGTGATGCAGACGGTGATCCGATAAC
>JBFFLO010000003.1:0-22687 GCA_041554895.1 Lutimonas sp.
ACTACTGCTCCTTTTTCATATGCATCGAGATTAACTGAAACCATTTTATTGGGTGTTATCGCAGGACGTTTTCCTAATAAAACCCTGCATTGGGATAATGAAAAGGCAAGATTTGCTGAAGAAGAGGCCAATGCCTTTTTGGATGCTCCCTATAGGGCCTTTTAGGGTTCAAATAGTGCCTGACAGCATGATTAAAATTCATGTGACATGGAAAAGCAGAAAGACACCTACGGAATGAGAATGAATTTTTTCAAAACCAGTCAGTGCTAAGCAGTCAAAATAGGACATTTTGACTGCTATAAAAAACATTTGCCGAAAGGTGACCAGTACTTGATCGAAGGAAGCATATGGGTGTTTCCAATTCACGACTATAGAGCCGTTGAAATAGGGTATCCTAAATTCTTTGACAATCAGGAGCCCCATGCCCCGTCAGGTCCAATTAAATTCATTAACCTATGAAAGAATCCGGGTGAGGAATGGAAAATTGCTAAAGTCATCAGTTTACATTAAATCACAGCCTATGAAACAAGCCAACATCTATATTGCAATAATTTACATGTCCCTTCTTTTGTTTGTCCAAAATGGGATAATGGCCCAGGAGATGGCCTCCGGTAATAAGGCCAATCAATTGCTACAAATGGAAACTGAAACGACAAAAGGCTACAAATGGCTCAATCAGCCAAAAAAACATACAATTTCAAAAGGGGAATTACAAATAGATGTTGAAGGCAGCACCGACTTCTTTATAGATCCGGAAAACAATAAGGCCACAGCCTCGGCTCCTTTTCTGTACAAAGAAGTAGAAGGTAATTTTGTTGCCACAGCTTTAATTCAGCCTGATTTTAAGGATCAATGGAACGCAGGTGCATTGTTTATGATGATCGATGATATGCACTGGATCAAATTCGCTTTTGAAAATTCTGATGCCACAGGCAAAAGCATTGTGAGTGTGGTAACCCGCATGGTATCAGATGATGCCAATGGAGCCATTTTAAATAATTCGGATCAAATATGGTTAAAAATGATCCGAAAAGGAAACTTATACGCCTTACACTGGTCCAAGGATGGAAAAAATTATAAAATGTGTCGTTTGGCTGCCATGCCGAAAGCTGAAAAAGTAAAAATCGGGCTGGAGGCACAGAGCCCTGTAGGGGATACAGCCCATCATAAATTCCTATATTTCAGCCTTGAGTCAAAAACGGTCAAGGACCTGAGAAAAGGAGTGTAAGCAATTTCTAAAAAATGCTTATTAGGGTAAGGTGGCAAGGGTCAAACCGATTATTAATAAAAATAAAGACCATTACAGATGAAAGACATAAAAGTAATCGCATTTGACGCAGATGATACTTTATGGGTCAATGAACCCTATTTCAGGGAAGCTGAAGAAAAATTCAGTAACCTTTTGGAAGATTTCCTACCCCATCACAGCGTACAGAAGGAATTGTTTAAAACCGAAATGGATAACCTGGCCCTTTACGGCTACGGAGTAAAGAGTTTTATGTTAAGTATGGTAGAAACCATAGGGCGAATTACCAACGATACTGCTGACATTAAATTAGTAAACAAAGCTGTTAACCTTGGAAGAGAATTGTTAAATAAACCTATCGAAATTCTTGACGGTGTCGAGGAGGTCCTCACTCGGTTAAACGGAAGATACAGATTGGTGATGGCCACAAAAGGTGATTTACTTGATCAGGAACGGAAACTGATCAAATCAGGGTTAGAAAAACACTTTCATCACATAGAGATCATGAGTGACAAGAAAGTATCTGATTACGCCAAACTTTTGAAACACCTGGATTGCAAACCCGAACATTTTTTAATGATAGGAAACTCTGTAAAATCGGATGTCATGCCTGTATTGGAATTAGGCGGGTTTGCCATTCATGTGGCTTATCACACTACATGGGCCTATGAAAAAGTAGATATCAAAATTGATGACCCAAGGTTTTTTGAAGCTGAAACGATAGCGCATGTCATTGATTTTCTTTAATTTACTCAAATGATTTACGTGTCATAGCTGGTGAAAAATTGTTTTAAAGACCAGATCAAACACCATATTAATAAAAATTATCCTCATGAAAATACATATACTTTTATTGCTGATGTTAGCATTGGTTACAGGGTGTAAAAAAGAAAAGGAAACCACCCAAACGGCGACCAACTATTTGGATGTTGGCTATATTGAGGTTTTTGATGAGGAATTGAAACAGCTCCTCGATCCAGAATCAAAGCTGGAAATTCTTTCTGAGGGACATGACTGGACAGAAGGTCCTCTTTGGTTGGAAGACAGCAAAACACTTCTCTTCTCTGACATTCCAAGAAATACGGTTTACAGTTGGGATAAAGAAAATGGAACAAAGGAATACCTAAAGCCTTCAGGTTTTACCGGAGCGCATTTTGAAGGCTCCGAACCTGGTGCCAATGGATTACTTTTAGACCCTGAAGGATACCTGGTCTTGTGTCAGCATGGCAACAGGCAAGTTGCCAGAATGATCTCAGGCGTAGATGATCCAAAACCGGAATTCGCAACCCTGGTCAATGCTTTTGACGGAAAAAAACTCAATAGTCCTAACGATGCTGTATATGATTCCATGGGCAACCTGTATTTTACAGATCCCCCTTATGGTTTACCTAAACAAATGGAAGATCCGGGCAAAGAATTGAAATTTCAGGGTGTTTACAGGTATGATACCTCAGGAAACCTTCATATAATGGATACTGAACTGAGCCGCCCCAATGGAATTGCTTTTTCTCCAGATGAAAAAACATTATATGTTGCTAATTCTGATCCTGATCGTGCTATCTGGATGGCATATGCCATAGACCCAATATCCGGAATCCTTTCAAAGAGCATATTCTATGATGCCACTGAATTGACCTCTTCAGAAAAAGGTTTACCTGATGGCTTAAAAGTGAATAATGAAGGGTATATATTTGCCACAGGACCCGGAGGCGTATTTGTCTTTAGCCCTTCAGGCAAGCATCTCGGTACTATAAAAACAGGTCAGGCAACGGCAAATGTTGCCTTTAATGCTGATAAAACCGTTTTATTTATTACTGCCGATTCTTACGTATTGCGTTTAAAACTCTAACAGATATACCTCATAATAAAAAAAGGCCCGGGATATCCCGGGCCTTCCAAGTCTAAAAGCAATGCCTTTTCGTTTTAATAGCATCTGATCAAGGAATCTTGCTAATTACTATGTTGAATAACATAAGGACCTCTATTCTGATTGTTCAGGCTATCCAATAATTTATGTAATTCCTGCAAGTTCTTTGCCTTGCTAAGTATATCATTTGTTATTTTAAGCTGTTCAGCCCGTGAAAGGTTTGGTGCCATTTCTGCTATCATACGAGGAACTACCAATTCATGGAGACCATGTACAGGTAAATGCGTACTTTTTTCAATTTCTTGTTTAGATCCTTTAATATCTTTCTCTCTTGGGAAATTAGAATCATACGGTTCGTCAAGTTTTACCTTATCCTTGCGCGCCTTCTTCTCCTGCAAAACAGATTCAAAAGTAGGCGCCTGATTGGTTCGCTCCCCTAGTCCCCATCGTGATTTAGGAACCCCTGACCATTCAAGCAACGTGGCCAATATAGACGTAGAGTCATAGGCTGTTTTGGTTTCTGACCTGAACACTGTTTTCTCAGAAATCCAGGGAGACACAAGTATTGTTGGAATTCTTACACCCATAATGTCAAAATTGAAACCACCAATTGAATCGTTCTGATATGGATTCGCTGCATAAGGAGGCTTCACATGATCAGCAATTCCGCCGTGCTCATCAAAGGTAATCACCAGCAGGGTTTTATCCCATAGAGGACTCTCTTGAATAGCTTCGAAAATTGTATTCAAAGTGCGTTCTCCTGGAATCAAATCATTCCCGGGATGGTAAGAAGTTGAGCCATTGCTGGCAACCCATTTTGGCTCCAGAAAAGAGAATTTTGGTAAAGTTCCATCTCTTAAATCATCATAAAACTGATTCAATTGAGGCGCATAATTACCCACATCAAAAGGTCCGTCGATAGAAGGAATCTGACCTTTTAAAAATAAATTATAGGTAAATTGGCAACCAATCCACTCCACAGCGTTATATATCTTGAAATCCTCGATACCGTTACTCCACAAAACCTTCCAGATCGAAGGCCTGTGAGGATACTCAGACCATTCGGTATACTGGATGCCATTTTGGAAGTTATCCAAATGGCCGAGTGACGATCCTGTTAAGGCAAAGGCTCTATTGACATCGGTTCCTCCCGGCATAGAGCAAAACCAATCATCAGAGATCGCAAAGTTTTTTCCAAGACCGTTTAAAACAGGTAATTGCTCTGGAGTATATCCCATCATCACTTCTGAAGTACCATTGTTCAAGGCAAATCCGCCCATGTCTGGTTCAGGTTTTTCACCCCGGTAGTAAGCTCTTAGATTATTCTTATCGAACATCTGACGCAAAACATCCGAATTGTCGTGATAAGGATCTTGCTCATCAAGGTCTAAAACAAAACAGTCATCCTCATCATTTGGTTTATCATTGCCGGTTACCTTGTAACAGGGTTTTCCATTTTCATACGTTAATTTATCAGGGAGTTTACCATCATTATATTTGGTTATAGGATATTTTTTAGTTTTCCCATCCTTATCCTTGTAGGTATTGGTAAACTTCTTATCCACACCTCTAAACGGACCGTCTGGGCCGATAACCTTGATATGATCTTTTTTATCATATAACCACCCGCACACATGATCGAATGACCTGTTCTCTATCATGTAATAAACCACATGCTCAATCTTGTCTCTCATAAAATCCATTGTTCCGGGTATGGCTGCTTTCTCGGGATCCATCTCAATAAGCGTTTCAATTGCAGTAAGTTTGGTGTTTTTAGAAATCTGCGGAGGCAATGTTCCATTTTTTATTGGCCCTTTCAATACTTTTTTATGATCAAGATCAAATTCCCATAAACGATATTTGTTTGAGCTTATTTCCCAGTCCAAAACATAGTTCCCAATAACAGCCAGATTACGTGTTTCATCAATATTCAAAGACTTCCAACTACCAGATTTTAACGCAGGAAAACTCAATGGATTGGCATCCTGGGCGTCAAATTGCCAAATATCATAATCTCCTGTTTTAGGGGTCCAGTCAATAACATAACCGTTAATATGAATGAGTTCATGTCCTTTTTCAATCGTAGGCCAGGCTCCCTGAGGCGTTAAAGGAGCAGGTAAGGGGTCACTGCTTTTATGGTCAAAATTGAACAATTGATAGGTTCCTCTACCTTCTGTTGGAATCCAGTTTAATAGAAAATTGTGTAGCGTAACAAAAACCAATTCTTTTCCTGATTCAAATCCTTTTTTTGCACCATCAGGGTTAGCAAAATCAGATCGGGTGCCAAAAAACTTTCTTTTAGACCAGTTCCCCTTCTGAACTGGTTTATTTGTCCATTGATTGTTAATTTCACTTCCTAAAGGCCTGCTTGGTGCTTTTGGATTAAACTCCCAAAGTGCATAAGTGTACTCATTCTCTTCATTCATAGGGCTCCATTCCAAAATATAATTACCCAACTGAATCAAATGATTGTCTTTTGAAATAGTATTCAA
Organism: Lutimonas sp.; assembly: GCA_041554895.1. Classification (GTDB taxonomy): domain Bacteria; phylum Bacteroidota; class Bacteroidia; order Flavobacteriales; family Flavobacteriaceae; genus Lutimonas. Next base: position 5,606 of record JBFFLO010000003.1, read on the forward strand.
AATACCTTCACTAAGGTTTTTTAATAAGGATGGCGCACCTGGATCGAAGGCCCAGATATTATACTGGTCACTTTGGTTGTCCTTGCTGATAAAGTACTGATTATTGTTTTTACTCATGTTTATTGTTTTTAATTCATTAGTTTATATGTGTTATTCAGATTTTTTCAAGTCGGTAAAAATAAAGACAGTAATTTTCTAAGTCATTATTTCTAAGGTCTTCTCCTTGATGATAAAAAGAATGTTTAGCTGCTTACTGAAAACTCCTATTCATCCAACAGCTCAGATGGAGGTTTAATATTTCCAAAACAAGGATTGTCTTTTTCCGTGGAACATGCACAACGTTGCCAAGCCTCCTTAAAGGTATATTTAGGATGTGGTTTTGGAAGCGCTTCAAAAAACAGATCCATTTGTGCCAAAGCACATATTGTCTGTCTATCGTTAGGATCTTTAGGTTCAGGAGCTCCATATCCATAAGGATTGCCATACCACCGCTCACAAGCCTGACGTTTGGCTTCTTCAGGATGAATATCCGGGTTTTCTTCATACAACTTCAGGAAAGTCGCTGCCACCAGGTCTTGTGCTTCATATTGACGAATGTCAGGAATTTTATCAGGATGATTCGTACATTTTCCGGTTACGCCTGCTGCAATCATATGGTTCCCTATTAAATAAGGTGTTTCTCGCGGGGAATCTGGACGAACACGGAAGGTACCGGTCTGCATTACATTTACCTGAGGAATACCATCTTTATCTTGAGGCAGTACATCGGTATAGGCTACCCTAAACCACCCAGGTGCCTGAGGGTCATACAAGGGTGAGCCACAAATTAATAATGGCAGAGTATATTTTCTCTCTTCTGGCCAATCAGGTGGTGTCAAATACAATTCCAGCATCGATCGAATATAATCCCTCTCCGGAGGCCCATCAAAAAAACCTGAAGCCATCATTATTGGAAAATAATCAACAGGATATTCACTTTCTCCCGAACCAGGTGCTGCAATTGGGTTCACATCGATAAACGTTTTGAAAAAATCCACATCCCTTGACAAAATTCCCACAGATTTAAGCACCTGTTCCCACCGGTTCATAGTCATAGCATTATTAAATGTCGCTAATTGTGGTACTGCCCATGGAGGATAATGCATCAGCAAAAGTCCTTTTTGCCCCATCACATTGAGCCCTAAAGGAGGAAACAAATGCCATTTAGAAGTTCCGTCTGATGGACTATCATTAACCCTATAATTTTCCATAGGGTTCCAAACTCCCATTTCCTTGAGCAACTCCATTCCTTTAATGGCCTTTTCGGCATAATCCTTACCCATAATTTGAGCATGACGTTTGCCAAAGGCTACCAATGACTTCTTTGAAACAGCGCTATCAATATTTACATGATATTTTTTATCCTTCAGTTTTACCTTAACTTCTTTTATATCCTTAAAGCCATCTGCCAAAAGAGAACTTTTGGTGTAATGACAAATAACGTCTGAATAGTGCTTAAATCCCAAGCTTTTGTCGGCAACTTCCGGTGGTGGAAACAGTTGCTCTAATTTATCGGCTGAGCCTAATATATACTGATGTGAAGGCATGATTTCGTACTTTATTAATTACAATATTGTTTGTAGCTTCATCGCTCCAAAAACAATCCTTTTTGCAAGATACCTTTGTAAACACTTATCAATCAGGTCTTTTTAGATACGATATTGGCAGAAAGATACTAAAAAAATATATACCTTCTGTTTTTAGGAAAATCTAAATTTGTCGAATGTTTCGTCAGCGAAACATTTTCTGACTCCTGTAAATCGTTCAAAAAATGTCTTGAAATGATGCAAATCATCCTTTGTCCTAAAATTTTCGGGTAAGGTTGCCAAGCCATCATCGGCCAGATACATTAATTTTATGGCCGTATTGAAGATCTGATCAGATTCCAAACCGAAGGTGGCTTTTTTAAATAGCTTAGCTGTATCTGAAGCTATGGGGGCAAGTAATGCTAAGGTTTTTTCCAAATGATGATCGCTATAGAGCAAACCGGCATAGAATAAAACCGGTATCAACTCCCATTCGGGAGGAGGAGCATCTATCGATCGCAACTCAAGATAGCCCTTGAGCCTTACTTCAGGGAAAAGCAATGAGACATGATTTTCAAGGTGAGACAAGGTGGGTGAGATATCCTCAATGGCGTTATTCATCCAGTAGCCCATGGTATATGTGCGAGGGAGCACCCTTGTATTGAGTTCAGGAATATATATGAGGGGCGCCCTGATGACAAAGTCTGTATAGGCATCTATAAGATCCTCTTTAGACAAACCACGTGCCGGCTTTTCCTTCAGCCAAATTCCTGTGCGGTCCGGATCAAGGTTTTGCCATATAAGACTTCTGTAGGCCTTGTGAAAGACACCTTTGGCATCCACAGCAGGGGAATTGGCAAATAAGGCCGTAACAAAGGGTGTCAACAGATTGACAGCCCGTATCCGCTGTATACGTCTCGCCTCATGCTGACCCAGGTCGAGGTTAATGTGCATTGAACAGGTCTGGAGCATCATTTTTTTTCCATATGTACCAATCCCTTCCAGATACGATTGCAATAGTTGATACCTGGGTTTTTTCAACTGGTTTCCAAAATCGAGAACATCAGCTAAAGGATTCAAACCATGCTGCCCAAATTCTATCCCACTACCTTGGGTGACTTTTTTTAAAATCTTTCTGCTCGAAGTAAGATTTGCCTTAAGGGCTGTTAGGCTTTTACAAGGCTTGGTGCTGATCTCTAATTGTCCGCCGGGTTCAAACAGAAAACAAGTGCCGTCAGGAAATTTTATTTTATCCACTTGGGCGGAATTCTCTACTTTGGAATCGATCGGATTATGGTAACCAGGAACACCTCCAAACTCTTTACACACCTTGAGCAACGTCTCCATCAAGGCTCTCTTTTTACCATAAAGAGGTATTGAAATCCGCGTATTATCGTCAAGCTTATGGATAAAGGGAAAAACTTCCAATTCAATACCAACATGGCCAACGTGACCTGAGCTCATGCTTGCTTGACTCGATTCTCCAGGCTCAAATAAGTGCTTTTCAACATAATTTCGCACGGTATTAAGGTCAAGTTTATGAGCAGTCATCTTGTTGGCGTATAAATTTTACCGGTTCCTGCCATCGAGCAGTTTAAAAAGTGTGTCAAAAAACATGGACGATACGGAAATGTCGAAAAGGGCATCAATTTCACGCACTCCTGTTGGACTGGTTACATTAATCTCTGTAAGGTAATCTCCGATGATATCAATACCCACAAATAAGAGACCTTTTTCTTTGAGAACCGGCCCTATCTCACTGCAAATCCACCGATCCCTTTCTGAGAGTTCAAACCCTTTTGCATGCGCCCCAGCGACCAGGTTACCACGGTGATCTCCTCCGCTTGGAATCCTTGCCACACCCTGCTGAACGGGGCTGCCATCGATCAAAAGAATTCGTTTGTCTCCTCCTTGTTCGATTTCTGGGATATAGGCCTGAACCTGAATAAATTTACTTTCAAAATGAGTAACTTCTTCTAGAATCACATTTGTATTGGGATCACCTTTCTCTATAATAAAAACAGATTGCCCTCCCATTTTGTCGGTCGGTTTAACTACGATCTTCTGATGAGATTCAAGAAACTTCTTTACAGCATTTTTGGAGCGGGTAAGCAGTGCTGGAGCACAGCATTGGGGAAACCAGGAAGTAAATACTTTTTCATTAACATCTCTCAAAGACCTCGGCTTATTGACAACCAACACGCCCTGGTATTCTGCACGTTCCAGAACATAGGTTGCCATCACATATTCCATATCAAAGGGAGGGTCCTTTCTCATTAAAATGATATCGAGTGTGTGAAGCGGTTCATAGACCTCTCTTTCAATCTCGAACCAATGCTCGCTGTCATTGGTCAGTAGCAGGTATCGCAGATATCCTTCTGCCTGCCCATTGTTCAGGTACAAATCGTTTAAGGTCATCTGGGCAATTTGCCACCCTCGTGACTGAGCTTCTAGCATAAAGGCTAATGTTGTGTCCTTTTTAGGTTGAATGGATGCTATCGGGTCCATTACTATTCCGATTCTTATAGGCCTCATAAAATGCTATTCAAAGTGACTCCAAGGTTTTGATAAAAATCTTAAACCGTTATTCTGTGTGTTGTGATGTCTGCGACATCAATTGCAAGATATGAAAAATTACTACGCTATTTTTTTTGCAGGCTTTCATGTCCCTGCCAGTCTTCAGAAGGTGGGTTTTTTAGATAATTTTCTGATCTGGACACAAACAGAGAAGGTACTGGATCAATCGGATCTAATTGGAGGGCCTGCTTGAATAATTCACAGGCTACAGTGAAATTACGGCTATAATAAGCCTCCATCCCCTTTTGAATATACGCTTTGGTTGCCTCCTTTGACTTACGACGATCGGGATTTTCAGCATCTAGTACTTCGTATAACCTTACCGCTATTCCCTTTCCTTTCACTCTCACGTAATCTACCATTCGAATAGAGAGTGACTCCTTATTATGCAGTGACAAAAATGTGTTTTCTCCAATCAAACATTGGGCATCATAAACCCTTGTCAGCTGTTCTATTCTAGACGCCAAATTTACGGTGTCCCCCAGAACAGAGCATTGCATCCGCTCATTGGCGCCCATGGTTCCAAGAACTAAGGGGCCTGTATTGATACCAATCCCCAATTTAATTGCAGGCAGCCCATTATTTATAGATTCCTGATTGAAATCTTCCAGGGCCTTACCCATAAGTATTCCGGCCTCTATGGCCTGACTTGGCGGAACGGCAAAAAGAGCCATTATGCCGTCACCCGCATAAGAGTCGATAAAGCCTTCGGCGGTTCGAATGGATGCCCCTAATTGATTAAACAAGCGATTTAAAAACTGAATAACTACTTCTGGAGATTGTTTTTCTACCAATGGGGTAAAATCAAGAATGTCTGAGAATAAAACACTCATTTCCATAGCAACCGATTCACCCAGCTCTACTTTGGTGATATCATCATGCCCAAGATGTTTCAAAAACTGGCTGGGCACAAATCGCTGCTGGGCCTTTAAAAGCTTTTCCTGGCGCTCATAGATTCTGGCATTCTCCATGGAAACGCTGGCCTGGCTGGCGAGTAACTTGATCACTTGCACCCTTTCTTCTGTAAAGGCACCATAGGTAATGTTATTCTCTAAATAAACAGCAATGGGCCATTTGCCATGAAGCGGCAGCGGAACGCACATCATAGAACGTGATTCACTTTTTTTAAGATAAGGATCGGATGAAAAGGGATTCAATTCATCAGTATTATCGATCACAACAGGCTTATTGGTTCTGATGGCTGTATTGATCAAGGAGAGGGGCAATTGATGCTCCTGCTCAGAACCTTCAGATACTTGTTCCCTATGTTCAGTATCTTTATGAGGTTCAAAATAAGCCCTAATAATGATGCGTTTTTCCCTTTGCTCGACTAGAAACCCCTTTTGTGCCCCCGCATTTTCAATCAAAACACTCAGGGTGGCCTTTAACAGTTTTTCCAATACGAGTTCTCCGGATATTAATTGAGACGCTTTTAATACTGAACTGATATCCAACAGATCTGTATGGACGACCTCCTTACCCTTTGCTCCGGGTTTCTTAGACCCGGATCCATATGATTGCTCTTTACCATAGGAGACCGAGCCGTCAAAGACCTGATAGTTCTGCTCCATGTCTTCAACCTTTCTGTGGGCGCCCCATCTGTAATATAAATACTGGGCTTCCTGGAGATAACCATCAGCTGCTTTTGGAAGTCCAAGACCTAATAAAAGTCTTCCCGCCATTTCATTGGCCATAGCCTCATCTCTTAAAAAACCATACTCCTTAGCCGTTTTTATGGCCTGTTCATAAAGGCTCAAAGCAGTATTCACGTTACCCTTAAAACTTTCCAAAAAGGCTTCCATATGAAGCCTTAGATGTTCAAAGTTTTCGCGACAATGACTTGCCCATCCTGAAACTTTTTTTAAACTATCATGCATAACACCCAAATACAGTTCTTGATCCTCCGGCTTCAATGTTGGCAGCAACATCGATCGAACAAGAAAGGAGACGATATGAAACCTTACCACCTGTGGCAAGGCAATCACAGAGGCCATTAATTTTTCCTGCTCCAGTATATGTTCAAAGGCTCCAACAGCGTCGTTGTACATGAGATGGATCTCTGCTTTATAAATATGATAATTACTTATGCCCGTCATAAAGTGGCGTTCATACATGCCTTCTATACACTGGTTCTCATCAAAATCATCATTAGTAAGTGAATATTTGCTCTTTGTAAGTCCTTGAAAATTGAGTTGCATTTGGAGAAACAAGGTTCCTGAATCAAGTGAATCCTGATACTCGCATTCTTCAACAATTTCGAGCAATCTCCGGTGTTCCTCAGAAGCCGTTTCCAAATCCAGTTTTGGATCCCAGATGATACAATCCTGTGCACTATAGGCCAGATAGAGGAGGTCTCCTGACTGATAACCGGTTTCGATTCCATTTCTAAACCAGGGGGTCATACTTGACCAATGGTTGCTCCAATGATGAACGAACATGGTATAAACGTAAATTATTCTTGCTTTAAGGGAGATATCACCCAGTTTTTCACTTAAATTTACACCCAACCTACCGTATTCATAACCTTGAGCCGGATCATTAAAGAATCCACAAAGTAGCATGGCATAAGCCACATAAGCAAAGGCGCTTTCTATGCTGTTACCGTATTTCAGGGCGATATTGACAGATTTTAAGACCAGGTACGGAAACATCTGACCACTACCCGATAAAAAAGCGGCTGGAAATATTTCCATAAGCAACTGGTTTGCAATTCTGGCCTTTTGGTCTGTCATTTCTGGCAAATTGATCAGGCTTGAAATAGGCCTTCCCTGAAGATTCTCATAAACACGCTTCACTTCCTGCTCAACATCCGAAGTGCCTGGGTCTGAGGCAAACTCAAATCCAAGAATAAAAAGCCCCTCATGGGCAGCCTGAATAGACTCCTTCATTCGCTGGGTGGTGGAGTACTGCCTGGTTCTTGAGGCCAGTATCAGTCCTTTTTCTATGGGGGTTTTTGAGTACTCAAGCAAAATGGACGACCAGGTATCGGCATTTTTCCAATCACCTGCCAGATAGAAAGCTTGTTGCAATTCGTTATTAAGTTCCCAGGCCAGTTGATAATCTTCTTTCCAGGCATCTTCGCCCAGTATCTCATTCCCAATCCTAAGATAGCCTACTGCAGATTCATAGGCCGAAGACTGCATAGCCTTGATACCGGCTGATAAGTTGAGTCTAGCAAGTACGCCGCGTTCCTGCTTAGCTGTTATCAAATGCCTGCCTTGATTGAGATGACCTACAATATCCATAAGCCTCTCCTCTTGAACCTCTTTTGAAGAATGTTTAAGGATCAGTCTTCCTATAGACAGATGAAGCTCCTTACGTTCCTCGATAGGAATCTGTGAATAGGCAGCCTGTTGCACCCTGTCATGCTGAAACTTGTATACAGGGTTCAATTCAGACACTATTCCAGACTCTAATTGCTCTAAGTCAGATTCTTGTGCGCCAATATATTTATAGCTCTCATCCAGAGGCACGATCATGTTGAATCTAAGAGCATCATAAAGTCTGGCACCTGTTTTGTCAGTGCTCCTTCCTTCTATGATCGACAAGGTATTAAGATCGAAAGTAGTTCCAATGCAGGCAGCGAGCTGAAGAGACCTCTGGGAGGAAGGACTGAGCCTGCTTTGGCTGTTTACTAATATATCAATCACATTATCGCTGTAATCTTCATCTTTTATGGCCTTTATATCCCAATCCCAGCAGGCTTTTTCTACATTGAAATAGATGACCTCCTTATATTTCAGGTTTTTTAAGAGTTCGATCGTGAAAAAAGGATTCCCGCCTGTTTTCTCATAAAATACCCGGCTTAACTCTTTTGAACGGGTTGGGTCGGCTAACAAGGTGTCTCTGGTGAGTTGAGTTGTGGCCTCCAGATCTAAAGGAGATAAGGAAAGGTTCTCTACAAATCGGTTGCTTTGGATCTCACGAAGGGTAAGATTCAAAGGGTGGGTAGTGTCTATTTCATTATCCCTGTAGGCACCAATAACGAATAAATAGCCTAAATCATTAGCCGTAACAAGACGATTGATCAATTTCAATGTAGGTACGTCACTCCATTGGAGGTCATCCAGAAAGATCACCAAAGGATGGTCTTCTGCAGCAAATACTTTTACAAAATTGACAAATAGCATGAGAAACCGGTTTTGTGATTCCTCTAATGAAAGTTCAGGGACAACTTCCTGCTCTCCAATAACGATTTGGAGTTCAGGTATCAGGTCTACCATGAGCTGTGCATTTGAACCCAGACTTTGCTTGATTTTCTTTTGCCAGCTTTTCAAGCGGTTTTCTGACTCTCCCAGGAGTTGTCGCATAAGGTCACTAAAGGCATTTCCAACAGCAACATAAGGTGCATTTTGCCTGAATTGTTCAAACTTCCCCCGAATAAAGTGTCCGTTTTTCTTAACTATTGACCTTCTCAACTCTTTAACAAGTGCTGTTTTACCTACTCCTGAATATCCAGAGACCAGGCAAAATTCAATACTTCCGTCAGAGGATCGACTAAAATAGGATTCTAATTTTTCAACCTCCTCTTCTCGCCCATAGAGCTTTTGAGGAATTTTGAATTTCCTCGACACATCAAATTCTGCTATGTCAAAAGAAAAATCATGATGGCCTTTGTCTAAAGATTCCCTGCATTTTTCAAGGTCCTTGATCAAACCATATGCACTCTGGTAACGGTTTTCAGCATTTTTTGAGATGAGTTTTGTAATGATCTCCGATAATTTATGAGGCACCCTGGGATTGCTCTCATGCAAGGGCATAGGATCTCTGCTTATAATGCTGTGCACCCATTCGAGCGGATCATTTGCCTGAAACGGAAGTTGCCCATTCAATATTTCATAAAAGGTCATGCCCAGGGAATAAAAATCAGATCTATAATCAATTTCCCGATTGATCCGCCCGGTCTGCTCTGGTGACAAATAAGGCAGGTTACCTTTTAACAATTTCGAAAAAGAAACGTTTTCCAAATACTCACGAGAAAGTTCCGAGGCAGCTCCAAAATCAACGATAACTACCTCTTCTGATACAGGATCAATGAGAATATTTGAGGGTTCTATTTGTTTATGAACGATCTTCTTTACATGTATATTTCCACAAATCTGAACGAGACGAATAGCGAGCGGATAGAACTTGTTTAAGGGAATAATTTGATTTTCAAATTTGGAGACATAGTCATGCAGAGATATACCAAATCGCTCCATGATCACAGCCAGATTCCCTAGACCATAGGGGACCAAATCATAGTATTTGATAACCCCTTCAATCTTTAGCTGACTTCCTATTCTATATTCTCTCTGAATTTCAAGGAGATCTTCTTTCTTTGGGTATTTATCGGCGCAGGTTTTGATGATAACCTCCTCCTTATTTTCAATTCGTCTGGCACGATACAGCACGTGAACACCAGATTGATAGATCCTTTCCAGTATCTCATAACCAGGAACGAGTTTATCAATCTTAGTGTGCTGATCCATTTTAATTTATTTAAAGCTTATAAATCTGATTGAATCTTTCATGAAAAAACTCCTGAGCATTGTTAAGCAATGGCGTACCGTGTCCGCAGAGGGCATGCTTAAAAGGCACTTCCTTTAAACGAATAAAATCTTCGGCCTGTGGCTCGCAGACATGCATCCAGGCAGGCCCCAGGTTGGCGGATTTAAAGAAATCCATTTCACGCATCGTTGCAACAGTTTCTTTGTCAAAAAACTCATCCGGCTCTACCCAGTTTTGCAGAGAATCACAAGCGATCATGATCCCTCCTTCTCTGTTAAGCCTAAGAATGCATTCCGGTCTTTTTACCGTATTGAATTCAAACAATTCGCAGTCTTGAAAGGGCATTTCACCACCGGCCACCAATGGCTTGTCGATCTTCAGCTCCTCTTGCACATTCATTTTGGGTAAAGCCCAGAATGATGCTTTATAACGGTCAACATAAAAAGGATCATCTACTCCGTGCATGTCGCCAAGTCTTACAACATTAACAACTTTTCCAAGCTTATCCAATTCGGCCAGACCTTCATCATTGAGCCTCACTGTATTGAGAAGGGTTAATTGGTCATTTTCCCGAACGATAATCATATTACGGCTGAATTGCCACATCGATCCGAAAAATTCATTTTTCATAGTTCCGGTCACAATAAAAACATCCTTGAATACCTGTTCAATTTTTCCATGATCCATGACTTCGTGATAATTACACATATTTATTTAAGTTTTAATGGTTACATTTTAATTCTTCACCAGGATTGCCCCTTAGCTTTCCGTATAGTGATAGCGGCCGACATATTTAAATTCTCTGGCATATTCGTTCAAATAGGCATTTAAATAGGCTTTCCCTTCCTTTGATATTCTTTGGTTGATCACATCCTCAAGAGTTTCAGTCCCATCACTACTATCGTGTCTTTTCAGATGAAAAAGAGTCATATCCTTTCCCCCAAAAAGACCTTGTAAACAATCCAGTTGGCTTCTTGAACCTCTCATATCGAATACTGCTCCGGCCAAAGCCGTCAAATAGGTCTCTGAAGCAAGTGACTGCCTGTTGTACTCCCTGCCCTTGTTCTCAGGAAACTCAAAGTCCTGATAATCCCGGGACTTAAAAACCGGATGCTCGCGCAACTTATCGATATATGAACTGCTCAAACGAGCTGCTTCAGCGCCTTTAAGTATGATATTGAGATACCTCTGAGTGGGTAAACAACTATCGTCTAAAAAGTCAGGAAGTCCAATGTAGGTAAAGGCCTGTTCCATTCCACTTTCCGTCTCTAATTCAACAATTATTCGATCATATCCTATACCATAAGCTTCAACAGCATCCAAAGGTGCCAGATGTTCATCCTTACACTGGTGCACCATACCTTCAACAACATCATTAGGATCTGCGGTAAATTCAATATTCCCCATACCACCTTCGTGCTTAAACCAATGCTGAACGTTAAACCTGAGCCTCCATTTTTTTAGAATCGCTTTTGAAGAAGCCATAGGCTCCACCCCTTTCGCTCTCAAAGAGGTTAAATTTATATTAGATCCATATCCGAAATATCTGAACATTTCTATAATGTATAACCATAAGCCTTGTCCTCCTGCCGCATGATCTCTTCAACTCTGGGATTGCCCGTCCAATGTTTTTTCATTTTCTCAAGAACCTGGGTGGATTTCACCTTACTGCCATAAGCCATTCGAGACTGCCAGCCGGCTGCGATGAGATCCTGAGTCATGATTTCTTTCTTGGTAGCATAATCTGAAGGTTTGTCATCATCTGTATAGTATAAATATTTACTGGGATGATTGGCACAAAGGACAGGAGTTTTTACACCCGAATCAAATAACTGTAAGGTTAGCAGTGAAAGCGGCTCGAGATGCCCATTTGATTCTTTGGGAAAGGATTTCTCCAGCCAATCCCTAACGGGGCCTCCATAGGCAACTACGGGTTGTGTATAATCGCCTTCTTGTTTCAATCTGGCCCTGAGCATTTCTTTAACATAAGGGGTAAAATAATTATTGAACGGCTCAATTCCTTTGCTGTCATCCCCAGGGGCTGCAATCGGAACACAATCAACTATTGATTCCAATTCTGGAAAAAAAGCCTCCGTCATCCCGTTATATCCCAAAAGGTTTTCCCAACGGCGATTGGTGGGTGAATACAGATAATCCTGATAAACAAATGTTTCAAGTGGAGGGAAATGCAACAATTGAACTGACTTCGTTTTCTTCATTGATAAGCCAAAAGGGAGTAAAAACTTCATCGAATTTTTTCCTGCCTTTTTTATCTCTTTTTTGTTATCCTTAAAAATGGATAATGCCATTTTACCGGCTTTCATATAACTGCCTATCAAATCCTTATACTCACTTAAATCGTGATGAGGACTATATATCTTAAGAACATATTTGTCCTCTTTCAACAAAACCTGTGCCCAGGCTCCATAAATTTGGTCTCGAACAAGGGTTTGATTGAAAACATGAGCCATATAATCCTGCAGCGAACTCAAATTGGCCTTTTTCCTTTTCTTTGAATAGGAAAACAGCTGAGATAGGTGTTTTTCATTTCCCTTAAGCGTGATCTCTAATAAATTTTCCATGAATTCATCAATTACATTTTAATATCAACAAGAATACAGAACTTCTAATTGTTTTTAGTGACTCTATTCAAGCTCTAAACACGAGATTCCACAGTTAGTGACTCGTTCAGTTAGTGACTCGTGCTAAGTTAACAAAATTTAATTTGGATTTGAAAATTAAAAATAAAGAGCCCTGCCTGGGAGAATTAATCTTATAAAAATTCCTATAGACTTAAGAATTCGGGCTTTATTAGGAAAGTGAAATTGTTATATCCCCCGAAAGAATAAATGTTGTATAAAATTGCTGATCGTCATATAATTAAGGTTTATTCAACCAGCCGAGGGCAAACCAGAAAAAGAAGCTCTTTAAAAAATTCAATAAAATCAAAATTTTGACTATTTTTAACTGTTGAAAACTTGAATGTTTGATATGAAATTTTTGATGTGTTTGGCATCAATTTGAATCTGAATTAAATTGCTTTTGCCTTATTTCGTATTTTATGATTTACATGACTGGGCATAATGAATTTTTGACTCTTTGATTTTCAACTGAAATGGAATTTAAAGAGCTTTTTTAGCTCACTTAACGATTACATTGATTCCTGTAAACTTTTTAGAGAATTAGTTTAATAGCAAGATCAAAGTTTTTAACGATATGTTTTTATATGCCTGAGAAAAGATCAACACCCATAGAAATTAGCAAAGATGATTTTAGAAAGATTGGGTATATGCTAGTTGACAAAATTTCCAATTTCATTGACACAATTTCAGAAAATCCGGTAACACCAGGAGAATCTCCCGCTGAATTAAATGAATTACTTGAAGATGAATCCCTACCGGATCATGGGAAATCAGCTGAGGAACTCTTGTCGTCAACTGCTGACCTGCTCTTTGAACATTCACTGCTTAACGGCCATCCCAAGTTTTTGGGATATATCACCTCCTCTGCTGCACCTATTGGTGCCTTTGCTGACTTTTTGGCTTCTTCTGTCAATCCTAATGTTGGGGCTCAGATATTAAGCCCTGTAGCTACCGAAATTGAAAAACAAACGATTAAATGGCTGGCAGAATTTATAGGTGTGTCACCTACCTACGGAGGCATACTGGTTAGCGGCGGAAGTATGGCAAACTTTACGGCCTTTGTAGCTGCAAGAACGAAAATAGGGCCTGAAAAAATAGTTGAAGACGGTATTGAAAACCAGTCTATGAAATTAGTGGTGTACTGCTCAAAAGCAACACATGTATGGATCGAAAAGGCTGCATTTTTATTTGGACTGGGCTCCAACTCGATTCGATGGATAGAGACAGATGCTAACAACAGCATGAGGCTTGACGTGTTGGAGAAAACAATCAAAGAAGACCTTGATAATGATTATAAACCAATGATGGTCGTGGGCACTGCTGGAGATGTAAGTACCGGAACCGTTGATAATTTAAAAGGGATTGCTGCTATTTGTAAAAGCCATGACATTTGGTTCCATATTGACGGTGCTTATGGTTTACCGGCGATTATTGTTCCTAAATTTAAACATTTGTTTCAAGGCGTGGAAGAAGCCGACTCAATTGCACTTGATCCCCATAAATGGCTCTATTCCCCCTTGGAAGCAGGATGCATACTAGTGAAAGATAAAAAACATTTAAACGCTTCTTTTAACTCCTATCCTGAATACTACAACTACAGCAAAAACCAGAATGGTTCTTTCCATAATTATTATGAATATGGGATACAAAATTCAAGAGGATTCAGGGCCCTTAAAGTCTGGCTGGGATTGCAACATGTTGGAAAAAATGGCTATTTGGAGATGATCCGGCAGGATATTGAGTTGTCTGAACTAATGTACAATTTGGCCATTGAACATCCCGAATTAGAGGCTGTATCTCAAAATTTGAGTATTACAACCTTTCGCTATATCCCCATAAAATTCAATAGTAACACGCCCTATTTGAATATGCTGAACGAGGCGCTGGTTGATGACTTACAAAAAGGTGGTGAAGTTTTTCTATCAAACGCAATCGTAAAAAATAAATATTGCCTCAGAGGATGCATCGTAAATTTCCGAACTTCAGAAAATGACATCAACGAACTAATCGAATTTGTGGTTGAAAGGGGTAGAAAATTGCATGGGCAGTTTCAGGAAAATTGAAAATTGTCCGGGTTTGATAAGAGCCTTGGTACAAGGTTATTGATTTAACAACAAATGTAACCGTTTATCTTTGTGAACATGCTCAGTAAAAGAACGGCTACAGGGGCCCCTGACCAAAATTTTATTTGCAGAACAACTTAAAGTTCATATCTTTAGGTAGTTATCTTATACCTGCTTTGTGACATTCAAGGCCATATAAAACCAATATCTTAACAACAAAACATATCAACAATGGACAAACATATAAACGAGGCAACCTGGAGTGCCGATCCTGAAAGTGAAGAATGGAACGCTGACAACAACTGGGAGCCAGCAATGGTTCCAACCAATATAGCGGTATTTTCTACTTCATGTAAAACAGCTATTGGATTTTCAGCGAAAAGCGAGGCCAATATCGGGGCCATACAATTTTCAGAGGAAGCTCCTTCTTATAACTTCACGATCATCAAATCAGCTGATAAACCTGCCTTAACCATTGAAGGAGATGGTATTCTCAATGACTCTCCCCATATTCAGAGTTTTAATGTGACTTCTAAGGGATTTAGTTTCAGACATCCTCAATTAGAATTTAAGAATGAAGCCTCGGCCGGGGGTCACAATGTTTCCTATTATGCGGGGCCGGAGAGCCTTGACAAAGGCTATGGTGGCGGTATCATAGGATTCTCGGATCAGGCAACTGCCGGTAAGGCGGCATTTACAGTAAGAACCGGAGCAGCAGCACCTCCGTCTGAAAATAGTACGGTAGGAGCTGAGGTTAGCTTTACGGACAATTCTAATGCAGGTTTTGCGCGCTTTATGATCTATGGCACCCTGGGAGAAGATGGCGACACTTTTGGCAACACAGTATTTCATGACAATGCCTCGGCGAGCCATGGCGTATTCACCAATATAGGGGGTACGGTTCCTAAAGGAGACGGAGGAAACACCCAGTTTTACGACAATTCCTCAGCGGCGTATGGAGTGTTTAATAACTACGGGGGAAATATAGCAGAATCCAACGGTGGAGACGTGGCTTTTGACGGTGTCGCCAATGGTGGCAATGCCCAATTTTACAACAGAGTGGCCGAGGCGGAGGGCGCCTATGGGGGAGTAACAAGTTTTAATAATAATCCCCCATATGTGGAATCCGCCGGTGCCTCAGCCGGTCATGCCCTTTTACATAATTACGGAGCTGTACAAGCAGGCCAAGGTGGCGGTGGCCATACGGAATTTACTGCAAAATACGGCTGTCCTACAGCCGGGAATGCACACATTTTTAATTACGGAAGTGCCATCTCATCAAAATCGAGTGCCGGCCATACGATTTTTTCCATCAGCCTGCCAACCGATTATTTTCCGACAGCCGGAAATGCTGTTTTTTATAATTACCCTGCGCTGGCAGCTGGCGGGGCGGCTGGATTCACTGAGTTTGCCGTATATGACTCAGGAAAAGGATCAAATGTACCAACAGCTGGCAACGGAACCTTCTTCAATTTGGGAGGCACTCAATTGGACGCCTATGGTGGATATACTTCATTTTCTGGCACCTCCAGTGCTGGCAATGCTAAACTGATAGCCAACAGCGGAGTTAATGGAGGCAACGGGGGGAGAATCATTTTTATGGATGACTCTTCTGGTGGCTCTGCAAGCATACAGCTTTTTGGAAACGGCACCTTAGATTTGAGCCTCCATTATGGTAGTCTTACCATTGATGAACTTGAATCTAATGGAGGTATTATACGCTCACGACTTGGTACTAATTTAACCTGTATCAACCTAACTAAAGGGTTATCGATGCGAAAATCCTGTGTAGAGTTTGTCTTTAGCGGACAAGATCAGAAAGGATTTGAGTTGAACACCTCTTATACTATTTTAACGGCTCCAAACTTGTCCGATTTTAGTGAAAATCAGTTTTTGGCGAAGCATTTTGAGGGTATCAAACCAACTTTTTCAATTGTTGGTAACCTCCTCCAGGTGTCTTTTATGGAGACAGAGTGAAAACCATAATATTTTTTATGGACAAACATGATTTCATATGAATTGGATATTTTTCTGAATCTGTTTTAGGTTAAGAAAGCATTTATTTTAAAACTGTAATTTTAAGATGATATGGACCATCAGACTTATGATGCTATTGTTGATCGAATAAAGAAAAAGAATTTAGATGCTAGTAAGTTGAGAAAGACGGTAGAAGCAGATAAGAATTGAGGTTGATGAACTTTGAATAAGTCATATCCGTAAAGATTGTCTTA
The DNA here is from genome assembly GCA_041554895.1 of Lutimonas sp. Lineage (GTDB taxonomy): Bacteria > Bacteroidota > Bacteroidia > Flavobacteriales > Flavobacteriaceae > Lutimonas. The sequence goes on from JBFFLO010000003.1 coordinate 22,174, forward strand.
TCTTGCAAGACCAAATCAGCTCCTTATTTTTATGTCTGAAAAGAAGAAAGAACATCCTTTAAAAAAAGAAAGATTACATAAGCGAAATAAACACCGCGAACGCTATGATTTTAAGGTACTGGTGGATTGCTGTCCTGAATTAGGTCAATATGTGACTGAAAATAAATATGGTGACAACAGTGTTGACTTCTTTAATGCAGAAGCTGTAAAGACGCTGAATAAAAGCCTCCTAATGCATTACTATGGCTTGACCCATTGGGATATCCCTGAAAATTACCTATGCCCTCCCATTCCGGGAAGAGCAGATTATATACATCATATTGCAGATGTGTTAGCTGCCAGTAATGATGGAAAAATTCCAACCGGAAGCAACATAAAATGCCTTGATATTGGTATCGGAGCAAATTGTGTCTACCCGATCATAGGCAACACTGAGTATGGCTGGTCGTTTGTGGGTTCAGATATTGATCCGGTTGCCATAGCCTCTGCCAACAAGATAATTGAGTCAAATTCA
>JBFFLO010000004.1:0-22663 GCA_041554895.1 Lutimonas sp.
TAAAGTATTAATAATTGACTATCCAAATAATAGAATTTGCCTCTTAGAAGAGCTTCCAAGAGAATATAGCAATTTGGATTTTCAGGACTTGGTATTAGAGAGCGGACGTATTAAGATACCTTTCAACCTCAATGAACATAGAGAAATACTAATGTTCGATACGGGTTCGAGTATGTTTTCACTGCTGACAACAAAAAATAATGCAAAGCAAATATCGGATGGAACAGTAGCTGATTCGCTAAGCGTAAATAGTTGGGGAACTGATATACCAGTTTATGGAAGCAAAATTACAACCGATGTGAAGTTTGGTGGCAAATCATTACCTGCTTCACTTGTTTATTACCTTGATAATCCACAATTCGATGATGGCTTTAAACAAATGGGTATTTAGGGTATCGGCCACCCGCATAGTTGACTTTTTTTCAAACTTGCAAATTGCAATATAAATCTTCAATGGAACCTAAAAAAGACAAACCATGAATTATCAACAATACGCCCGAGACTTCTGGGAGCAAGGATATATTGTGATAGAAAACTTTTTCACTGATGGGTTGATGGATCATTTGAATCAGGTGATTCTGGCACATTTTGGAAGAAATCCTGACTGGGAACATTCGGATGATTTCATTCAAAAATCAGCAACAGAAGTGATTCCTTGGTTTCCTTTACGGGAAGGCGATGCAAACTTCCAACCTATTGAAAAGGACGAACTACTTAAAAACCTCACGCAAAGAATTTTGGGAAAAGGCTGGGAATCGCTTTATCTGATGGTAATGTTTTCAAAACAAGGGACCCAAGGTCAGGCGTGGCACCAGGACAGTCCGCCGGAAAACTCAAGCAGATTTAATCTAAATCGCCTTTTTTATACACATGACATCAATAAGAAAACGGGCGGCCAAACGATTGTGTACCCGGGCTCTCACAAAATGGGCGAGTTACCGGCAGGCAAACCGCATGAGGATTTGGAAAATCAAATAGTTCTTTCCCCAAAAAAGGGAACGCTTGTCATCTTACATGGGCACTGCTGGCATCGGGTGCTTCCCATCAAAGGAGAATACCGCATCTCTGCAAATGCCAGAGCTATCCCAGAAGGAACTCCTGAGGACATCACAGATATAGCTGTCTACAGAAACATACGCTATCGCTTTTCTACTCAGGAGGTCATCGAAGAGCGCTAGGAATAATTTTAATTGTAAAAATATGATACTGAAAACACTCTTCTTTTTTATAATATTTTATATTTCAGCATTTTACACAAGCATTGATATGGACTCAAAGCTCAGAACCTTCAATAAAGGGAAAGACCTGCTACTTGTGCAATTTGATTGCAAGACTGATGTGGATGACCTTCAAACTGCCGCTGCATTGGCCACTTTATTATCTGATTCCAATTTCACAAACATAAACTATCATGCGGTTGCGGGTACTTATGGCATGCAAGAAGGCCTTTATGTTCCTCCAAATGATCTGTTTCAACTGGCTTTTGGAGACCATTGGACAGATGCTCACAATAACATGAAAGGCGCTGTTGAAAAGGTAAAACCATTGGTTATAAAAACGCTTTCTAAAAATGGTCACGTATGGATTGCCGATGCAGGACAATCTGATTTTTCGGCTGAACTTGTTAAAGCCGTTCAAAAGGATCTGCCTAAAATAAAAACTTCGAAAAGAATACATGTGGTTCAACATGCCGATTGGAATGAAGAGGTAACCACCCCTGAAAAGTTAGACTTCGTTAAACAAAATACAAGCTATATCAAAATACCTGATGGCAATGGTGTCGGGAACGGAACCCCTGGATTTCGTTCCCCTGATTTCAATGGCTTGGATGATAAAATTACAAATCCTAAATTGAAGAAAATTTGGCGACTTGCCATTGATTTATCCAATAGATACAATGGAAAAGAGGGGCGTTACCTCAATGAGGCGATTGCGGCAGGGGGATTGGACTTCTCAGACTTGTCTGAAGTTTGTTGGATATTAGGAATTAATAATATCAAGGACACTGAACAATTCTTTAATCTTTATTCCAATTAATAGCACCTTAATGATGTTTTTGAACAATGTTATCCAATTAAAGTTATGACCATGAGACAAAATAAAATTCTTCTGTTATTCCTGTTTTTTCAAGTACAAGTCGTTTTTGCACAAGAACAGATTAAATCTCCATCTGGTTTGATAAATGCTAATCCAATTGATAATTTACCACCATATATAAAACTTGTGAGTGGTTTTGGAGAACGTCCGGATTGGTCACATGATGGCCGATTCATTCTTTTTTTAGACAAACCCATGGGAGAAGTATTTGAATTAGAGGTGGCAACCGGAATTACACGGCCAAAAACAAGGCATTTTAATCATTTCGGTTTTACAAGGGCCATGTATCTATCAAATGGTGACATGCTGCTTGCTGGGCCAAATAAACTCTTTGATCCTACTGATAAGGAGGAAAGAGATAAAGCACGTGACCTTACTTGGTTATACGTCATGGATAAAAGTGGTGAAAAACCCCCCGTCCCATTAAATACCCTTTGTGCCGAAGGGCCAGCTGTTTCCAGAAATAAGATGAGAATATCCTGGACACATCGAGATCGCCAATTACCTGAGTTGGGCAAAAATAGGGCAAAGTTATTAATGGCCGAGATAATTTATCAAGATGGGATACCAAAGTTAGCCAATGAAAGGGTGATTTTTGATTCAAAGCAATTACCTTTTTCACTGGGTCATGCAAGTCTTGAAACACAAAATCTTATTCCACCAGAAGATGTAAAAGTAACATTTTCTGTTTACACCATTAATAATGGAAACAATACCGATGTTTACATGGTGGATAGCGAAAGCGGAGAATATAAAGCGATCACCAATTCTCCCTGCTGCTACGATGAGCCTGAAGGTATATTCCCTGACGGTTTACACACTTTGGTCGAACACGGACCCTCCGACAAAAATGCCTGGCCATTGCTTGATTTGTATAAATTGAAATTAGATGGATCAGGCGAAATGCAAAGATTAACGTATTTCACTCACTATAAGGGATACAAGGCCAATCAAGGAGTGATATCAGACGATGGGAAATATTTAAGTTTTCAGATAGGAAAAGATAATACGGAACCTGGTGTTGGTTTCGGCTTCCTAATTATGGATTTGCAAGAAGCTGCAAAACACCTGGAGGATTTTAAGACTTTTAACGAATAAGTAGAGAACCCTTTTTTAAATATAAAAATGAGCTGCTCAATTAATTATTACAACAAACTAACGCTAACATTGTGTATAAGCAATAGCTTCAATTCTAACACAAGGAAAATCATTTAGCTAAAATTAATTCCCTACAAGGGTTTACCTCCTTCGATAAAAGACATTAAGTAGCTGTTATTAAATAATTTGAAATTAGGGTTCGAGTTCCATCCAGACCTTCAAAGGTTCTCCATTTTAGGAAATCGACCATGTAAATAGAAATCACATCCAGATACATCCATAAAAAAAGCAAAGTTTTAACTACCTGCGGAAGAACACCTCAGGCTACTAATAAAACTGAATCGATCTGACGTATATTTTCAATCCCTTGTCCCCCAAAAAAACGAAGCCCAGGGGTGTCCCAATCATGTTCATGTCTGCTGTTATGAATTGACTTGTGGGAACTTCGTACATTTCCCAGGTTTCGGTCAGTTTTATACCAACCCTGGACTCTTTGCCGTCTGGAGGATCAAATTTGTCTTTCATCATCAAGAAAAATTCTTCCCCACCCTGAGCACCTTTCATTTCGAGAACAACCTTTTCGTATTTTGAAAAATCCATTTCAGTGACACGTCCGTTCAAGGCCTCGACTGAAAAAAATGGCGAGCCCCACAAGAGAGTGGTATCGGGATAGGTTATTTCGACAAAATCCTTCTCGTACGTTATCCCTGAGTAATATTCATTGCTGGATTGGGAGTAGATCATTGTGAAATTCGATGCCACCTTGCCATTGACCATCAAATTCAGGGTGTTCACTTCGTCGTATGAATTTAAGATGCCACTCAGATCGATCTTGGTTTGCTCATCGAAATTCCTTTGTCCATTCCCGACCATTTCGATATATTTCGCCCCCAGAACGATCTGCAGTTCATATAGATCGATCATATCCATTTCCTCAAAACCATTGGAATAAAGTTCGGATGTACTTTCGGCTCTCAGAATTTCCAAGAATCGATCTAGTTTCTCTTCTGTTTCAGCATAATACCATGGTGACTCAAGCAGATTTTTGCCCCTGTTCCGAAATTCGTTCGACCAATTCTGGTAATCATTCTTCAATGATTGGTTGTATTCCGCTTCTATCTTTTCAATGCGCGCGGCCGAGGCATAATAGGTGTGGAGCAACAATTCAATATCTTTGCCATGCAGTTTGCTCAGGTAGATAGAATTTTTCAATGCTTCGAAAGAACTTGTATTGGGCTGGAAATAGATCGTGCTTGTCAGGTCTGATATGGTGTTGGCTACATATGCGTAATCATCAAAGGTCATGTGATTTACCTTTTTATCAATGTAGGCATTAAAAATGGAGTCTGCACGCTCCCCAATGGTTTCTCTTCCTGTCTTGATCATATTTAGATACTTCAGGTCAGATTTGACGGCACTGGAAATGCTTTTCATCAGGTCGTCCAGCTCTTTGGATTGAATCCGTTCTTCATTCCAATTATTAATCTGCAAGGCAATCAATATACCAATCACCACGAGAACTATCTCTCCAACGGCATATCTTGCATACTTTATAGGTTTATTGTCATCTGCCATTTTTTTACGAATTTTTCTGAAAAAGGGGATCATGGGTTGTTTGTTTTATTCAAAGCAGGAAACATTTACCTCATAATTGATTGAGGATATAATTTGTAAATGTATCACTAAACATGTTTTTTTCTTTTCCGGCAGCTTTAAAATAGGTTTTAAAAAAATGAACACCTCCATCAGGAATAATATTTGCCAGCTGTTCTTTACCCTTTTTATCAACAATAACTTTTGACATTTCAGCTCCAAGCCAATAAAAAGGACCAGCACCAGCAACTCCTTTATTTTGGAGCTCTTGTGCTCTAACATCATCATATGCATTGATCGTATTATCATAAATGCCTTCCATCAATTCTATTCCTTCTTTAATCGCAATTTCATATTCTTCTGTTGTTTTAATCGTGGGGGGTTCTATGTAAGTCGCAGTTCCTTCTCCAAATAGGTAATTCACTGCATCAACGAAAGACTGAACATTTTCTTCGTACTTTGTTTCATCATCTTTGCTTACTGCATTTTGACCGCTGTGATATGTTTCATGAACAAGAAGCGACAGTAGTTTTTCATAACTGTCTTTATAATAATTTAAATCAAGGGCTGTTACATCACCTGAGGCCCACCCGTCTGCATCGTTGATATAAAAGAAAGACACTTTTCTTTTAAATTTTGTGTTTTGAGGCAAATAAGGTGAAATTCGGGTATTGATGTATTTAAAGATTTTTTCTTCGTTTTTGGACAAGTCAGATAATTGTCTTTTATAAGCATCTATATGGGTCTTTATATCAGTGAAATACAATAGACCATCTGGATTCATATGTCTATACAATTTGTCGATGGGTTTGGTGCTGGAGGCTATTTGTAAACAGGCTGCCAGCCGTTCTTTGTTCAGTGGTGTTCCATAGAAATTTTGATTTCGGTGGTTTATCAATTCATTAAATTGATGCAGTTCCAATTTTTCTTCGATTTCCTGATAGCTAAGATCAGACCTTGACAGCATATCAAGAATCAACTGTGCAGGTTGATAGTCAAAGTTCAATTCTATGTTTTTATTGAAATCCCTTTCTTCGTATCCGGGTAATTCCAAAGAGGCTCCGGTGAACTGAGCCACATAATATTTGCTGGATTTTTGAATTTCAATTCTATTTTTACGCAGTTTGGAAACTAAATAAGCAACCCTGATGATTCCAGCTTGCCCGTCGGGAGGTCGAATTGTTAAACTATCCAAATAGGGCTGTATGGATTTCCACTTAAAACTGCCATCTAAATAAAAATAACTGACCAGCAATTGGGACGCCGCAGGTCTGGATAAATCGGAAACCAGATCGATGACTTTGTTCAATTCAGAAGGGCTCAAGCTGTCTTTTAACCATAAAGCCTCTCTTTTAGGTATGTTGTCATTGTCTGTTAAAGTATTCCAATCGAATACGACTTCTGATTTTTGGCCAAAAGTGGTCATTCCAAAAAAAAGTATGAAAAGAAATATCGTTTTTCTCATAATTATTATTATCAATGCCTGCGATCCATCTGGCCCATGCGCTAAAAATGTCAACCAGGCATTTTCCTGACGCTCTGTCCTCTAAAGAATGGGATCGACAGTCTGTTTGTTCAAGTTTAAATATAGTGAAATTGACGATATGAAATGGCTGGTCAAGGGAAAATAGCAGCCTCTAAGTTCATATATTATGCAGAAAGACAGTAGCTAAGATGGAGGTAAAAAGTCTCGTCCAGACTCCATAGTAATATTTAAAACTGCCTGCCGAAGGTTGATTTTAAGGACAAAATGCTAAGGAAAAAAGTAATTTCACTTAACACTTAACACTTAACACTTAACACTTAACACTTAACACTTAACACTTAACCCTTCGAAGAGAAAAACTTTAGTCTCGCTGAGGTTTTTTTAGGAGTTTCGTTTAAATAGTAATTCCAAATTAATCATTAACTTCTTTGTCAACTATATCAATAACTCTCTCAACTTCAGTTTTTAAGTTCGATTGCATTCGCATATAATTATTGCATATGTCAATAGTAAAGTTGAGAACTTGCTTATATCCTGAATTTAAAATGAATTGGTCATAATTTTTTGGATGGGCTGAAGAACCAAATTCATAGGTAACAAATTCAGAAATAAACATAGGCTTTATGTAATCAAGATAGTGATTAACCATATATGTATTTTCGAATGTCTGGTATGCTTTAAATCGAACCGAATATAAATTAGATATTGAATTTCTTAAGGAGTCATTAGAAATTAAATCAATTCCACCCTGCTTGAGGGTTTCATAAGTAGTTTGGTTAATTGTGAATGAAATAAATGGATATAACATTGAAAAGTGATAATCTAGAGAATCATTATACGCTAAGTTGTTTTCAATATGATAAATTAGAATCTCGTTTGATTTTTTACATTCCCGAAGATTTATAATATTAACACTAATATCATTTAAGTTTTGATTTAAATCCTTTCGTAGTTCAGTTAGAGATTTTCTTTCCTTGCTCTTTAATTTCCTCTCCTCATTCCAGGTATTAATTTGAAGTGCAATAAGAATCCCAATCACCACAAGGACTATCTCTCCAACAGCATATCTCATATACTTTAAAGGTCTGTTATCATCTGCCATTTTTTTACGGATTTTTCTGAAGAAAGGGATCATATGTCGGGTTCTTGGTTCTTCAATATACGTCAATTGACGATATGAAACGGTCTATCAAGAGAAGTAGGAGCCTTTCTCCTTATATATTACTAAGGCATCCAGTGTTTTAGGAAGAGGTTAAGAGTCCCCTCCAGACCGTAAAAATAAGTGTTAAGTTTTAAGGACTAAGTACTGAGATAGGACTAATTTCACTTAACACTTAACACTTAACACTTAACACTTAACACTTAACACTTAACACTTAACACTTAACCCCTTACTGAGGTTTTTTTGTTTTATAGACTTTCCTAACCTAATTCCACCTTATAATTTCAATCTTCTTGTGAATCCTTTGTACTATAAAGATTACGAACAGTTTTCTTCTTTCAGAAGGTGAGCCATCATATAGCATATTTATCCCTTGAAAGAGGCGCCCGAGGGTACGGAAATTTCCCGAGGCACACCTTTTATGAAAAGTGTTGATGAACCTTATTATTGTTTTATTCCGCTGAAGGTAAATGTTTGGTCATTCCATGAAAATGAGCAAACAAAAGTATGATGATTTAGATCGAACGCTCCATTAGAATGATTTTCATTTGACTGATGAGCATTATTTAAATGATTCATCCATGGGGTGCGATTTGTTTGCATGCCGTTCATATGGTTCCCATTCATTGTCCCGTGTTCAGAGCCATAAAGATTTTTATAGTCCTCCCCAGCCAAGCAAACCATATAGCCGCCATTATGTTCATAATATTCGAGCATAAATTCTGCATTGAATTGTGGTCCAATACAATTAACTTCCAATAGGTTTCCTCTAACCCTGACTTCTGCTGTAAAAGAGCCTTGAGATTTTACGTCTGATGACTTTGCCAGGTTTAAACCATCTATGACTCCCACATAGGTTCCTGAGAGCTTGTCAAGTTCCATATCATTAGAATCGCTGCAACCAATAAACACAAATGAGAGAAAGAAAAGCCCAAGAATAAGATGTCTCATAATTTAATGATGTTTGATTAAAAAATCAAATGTATGTAACAATAGCGTTTTAAACGATGATATAAGTCATCTGGAAAAAACTAATGTTGAGCTAAAAATTTCTTCGAGGATGCTTGTTAAGACCGTTGCACACCAGCTGCAAAAAGAGTTAACTTATTAATGATCATTGGGTTTGTTTAGTTTTTAAATAATTAAAGATCCTCTTCTAAAATTTTCTTTGACTCTTCATATTCTTCTTTCGAGATTTTACCATTTGCAAATCTTTTTTTAAGGATTTCTAAGGAGTCGTCTTTTTTTGGCCTTCTCAAAGATGTATCATAAAGAAACCAGAAAATTCCAATCAGCACAAATAATCCTACAATCCAAAATATAAAATGCCATCCCCAAAAATATCCGTCACCGTGATGCATCATTAAACTAATCTTTTACTGGTTAAATACTTTTTATAATTACTTATTATCTTCATCTTGGTTCGTCATTCACATCCCATTCATACCTTTATCATTCATTGTCTTCATGATGGCTTGCATGCATTCGTTGCTCATCATTCCCTCATCGTTCATCATTTGCATCATATTCCCCATCATTTTTTTATTCCCCATCATATTCCCCATCATATTGTGCATCATCATACTATCTTTCATCATCATATGCATACCACCACCCTTCATCATGTTTCCCATCATCATACGATCACCTTGCATCATTTGCATCGCATGTTCATTACTTTGCATTGATTCCATAAATGACATCATATAGTCATGGTCGCTCACAATTTCTTCAAAAATATCACTTCTTGTTTCGGAATTATCAAGCAGTTTACTTACATCTGTTTTTTGGGTACAACTACTTAAAGTTACAAACCCTAAAATCAAAATAATCATTATTAAAGCTTTCATAATACTCATTTTTAAAGTTTCATTAATTTTTGCTTATGTTAATTTGTTTACTTTTTAAAATAGAAATTTATCGTATTTAAGATCAAGCACATTACATTAGATCTTCTAATAAGTTATAAAGTTTAAATAATAGCGGGCAATGATCTCGGTCAGATAAATGGTTGATTTTAATCAACAGGGAACTTTGATAGCTTTTATTTAATTCAGAAATCAACTGGATTAAACCTTTTCAAACAAGAATTGTTAAGAGAAAAAGATTGGAAATGGTGGCAAAAAAATCTGACCGAAGTAACAAAAGGAATTTTGAGCTTCATTGGGATTGTTAATTTGGAGCGCAATTTCACTTAACACTTAACACTTAACACTTAAAACTTAACACCTCGAAGAGCAAAACTCAATCTCTCCGAGGTTTTTTATAGACTTTCGCGTTTAACATAGTACATTCTGTGATTAATAGATTTTCTATTATCTGGAGAACAGGCACTTTATACAGAAGAAAAAAATTCCTGATCATATGCTAATAGTAATTGTTTCGGCAACCCAATGGGATTTTTATGAATATCAAAGTCAAATGATGAATAATAATGTATTTGCAAAGCACTTGAAAGAAGCCGGGAGTCATGATATCCATCAAGATAGGCCCGAACTTATTATGAAGCTGATTTATGAATTAATAGAACACCCAAAATAATTTTTAGGAAAAGATTTACCAGAGTGAAGAGACTATTTTCAGTAAACAGCAAAAAAGAACTTTTAAGTAAAAATTCAGTGCTCTTCCAACAATCTTACTACGCGGTCCAAACATAGGAGTAACATATATTCTTCCACTTGCCGTCTATATTTTTCATTAGGTTGAACTGTCCGCCATATGCCCTTAAGGAATAATATATGGCGTATTTTCCATCCCTGAAGATCACCGGAAGTGAGATTTTAGACCAATCCTGGCCTTTTAGATCCTTTAGTGTTTCATTTTTATGTTGGCGAACCAGTTTGTTGATATTCGCAGTTTCCATGGAGGTAAACCTGTCAACGAGATATTTCATCTCTTCCCTGTCCATTTTCAATGAATCCAGGTTCTCAAGTGACCTGCAGAGTTCAAAACCTCTTAAATAATACAAGTGCCTTGATAAAGGTTGGTTTAAGTCAGAAACAATCGTTTTATAATAAACAGTAGGAAAAGTGTCTGTTAGTATGATGTCACTGAGAACCTGAAGCTCGGATTCATCGATCGATCGCGATTGAAACTCTGCAGATTTGTGTGAAGGGAGAATCAGTAGCCCAAGAACGATGATCAGAAATAAAAATTGCTTCATGAATTTATGCCCAAGAATAATCATTTAAAGGTATAAAAATTTCAAATTCTTTTCCGGTATGTTCCCGTTAAGTTCCTTTTTTGCTCATTCCTGTAAGTTTCTCTTAGATTTTAAGTAATTGCCAAGTGACGTAAAGCATCTGCTTTCTGTAAGTTCGAAGAAAACAGTTGATTTTTTCAAAATCGTTTAAAAAAGGTTAAATAAGTTCGGTCCGGAACATGTTGATAAGGACTAAGTACTAAGAAAAAATTAGTTTTACTTAACACTTAACACTTAACACTTAACACTTAACACTTAACACTTAACACTTAACACTTAACACTTAACACTTAACACTTAACACTTAACACTTAGATTTTTTTTGTTTCTGATATACCCAGGATATCCCTCTTTTGTTCTATTTAATGTAAAAAACAAAGTAATTGGAAGAAAAATTACAATATCTACATATTTAATTCGTTTAACCTTTAGAAAAAGAATATAATAAACTCAATAAACGAGTTTTTAATTTGCTATTAAAAGGGTCGACATTTTTATAGACATTAGTGGGTATGGATTAGTTTTTTAACTAGGGCATGCCTTATTAAGCTATAAAAATGAATATTAATTTGTAATAAAATGCTATGAAAAAGAAAAACGCAAAAATCAAACCGGGTATATTTAAATATCTGTTATTGCTACCATTATTCCTGCTTTCATTTTGTCAAAGTGAATTTGAAGAACCTCCTGTTGGTTCAGAAAATAAACTGACGATAGACGCAGAATTGCTTGAGCTGATGAAATCTGCAATTCAAAGTAATTCAGATCAAATCTCGACGCTAAACAAAGGCGCCTTATCCAAGAGTACGACCACAGAAGATGATGGTCAGTGTACTAATTTTTTATATCCCATGACTTTTGAAGTTTTCTCTGGAGATAACCCGATTCCGGAAATTAAGGTGATCAATTCAGATGAAGAATTAATGGCTTTTATAGAGACGTTTACTTATGAAGACTCGGTAGTGGCCTCCACTCCAAATTATGAAATGTACATTTATTTTCCAATTACTTTGTTGGATACAGATGGTTTTGAAACAGTTCTAAACAATTTAACAGAATTGGAGGGAACTTTACAAATGGCAGTCGAAGCCTGTGAGAGTTTCAATGACAGTTCAAATGATGGTTCAGGCGATGGATCTGATGACGGCTCAGACGATGGATCTGATGACGAATCAGGCGATGACTCTGATGATGATTCTGACGATGAAGCAGATGATGACTCTGATGATGACTCTGATGATGATTCTGACGATGAAGCAGATGATGACTCTGACGATGAATCAGATGATGACTCCGATGAGGACAATGTTACAAGTGATAACCAAAATGACAATGGATTTGAATTTTGTGACAAGAACAGTAAAAAGGTTTACATCTGTCATAAAGGCAAAACTATTTGTGTAAGTGTAAATGCTATTTGGGGACATTTGCAACATCATGAAGAAGATTTCTTAGGAACTTGTGATGATTAAATAGATATCACTCACCATTTAGATAAAATAAAAACTGCTGAAAGGCAGTTTTTTTTATGCATTGCATCTTTCTCAAGTAATAACAGGCTAAAAAAAAGTAAAAAAAGTAAAGCTGGTATGTGTCAGTTTATTCAAGAAATATTTAATCTTTGTCCTGTTCGTAATTATTAATCGAAATTGACAGCATAAACTAGTCAATACAAACCCAAATAGAATGAAATTAACCACTGCTCTTGGTCAGTTACGTGTCCTTGCTATTCTAGAAGGAATCTCTTACCTCTTACTGATCCCAACAGTTATTCTCAAATATGGATTTGAGATGGGGCTACCTAATATGATCGTAGGAAGCATTCACGGTCTGTTGTTCATCTTATATAGCGTTTGGGTGGTCTATTATGCCATCAAAAAGAAGTGGAGTCTTATGAAAACACTTATTTGTTTGGCTGCATCTTTATTTCCCTTTGCTACATTCATAGTTGACCAAAGAATTCTTAAAGTCGAAGAGGAGGAGTCATTTGCCAACACCGGATATGACCAATAGCTTCGATTCTCAACACAATAAAAATAAAATTACTATAGTTATTTCTCATTTCAGACTTGATTTTCCTCAACAATATTCCTTAATCAACTGTAATTCGATCACAGTCTAAAATTTATTAAGGCATTTGTTTTCTGCGTACTATTATATGTGCGCATAACCTTGAATTTTCATAACTCATACTGCTTCAGCTGAATACAGTTCGGCATTCAAAAAAGGTCTTTTCATTCAATTTTTTAATCGACTTATAAAAGAAAGTTTATATTTACTACACAAAATTCAATTAACCAAACCTTAAAATTATGAAAAACAGCTATTTATCAATCAAATTTTTATGGGCTATATGCTTGCTTTTTACAAGTTATTCCTTCGCCCAAGCAGTGAGTGGTACCGTTAAAGACGTTGCTGAAAGCCCACTTCCGGGAGTTGCTGTAGTTGAAAAAGGAACTTCAAATGGAACAACAACAGACTTTGACGGATTTTACAGCCTTGAGGTCGGGGAGGATGCAATCCTGGTTTTTAATTCAATGGGTTATGAAGAATTGGAAATTGTAGTTGGAGATAAAACAACGATAGATGTCATATTAAACGAAGGGTTGAGTCTTGATGAGATCGTAGTGGTTGGATCAAGGGGAGTCAAAAGAACCGCAACAGATACACCTGTACCTGTGGATGTTCTTGACGTAGCCGAGATATCAACAGCAACTGGTAAAGTTGAGTTAAACGATATTTTACAATTTGCAGCGCCCTCTTTTAACGCAACCAAGCAATCTGGCTCTGATGGAGCTGATCATATTGTACCTGCTTCTTTAAGAGGAATGGGGCCTGATCAGACACTGGTATTGATCAATGGAAAACGAAGACACCAGTCATCATTGGTCAATATATTCGGAACCAGGGGACGTGGTAATTCGGGTACTGACCTGAATGCAATACCTGCCAGCGGAATCAAACGCGTTGAAGTTTTACGTGACGGAGCTTCTGCCCAATATGGTTCGGATGCCATCGCAGGCGTCATCAATATTGTTTTAAGAGATGATACGGACGGTTTCTCAGGAGGGGTTACTTATGGAGCTTACAGCACAAAAATAGGAGGGGACTTTGCTCAAAAAATATTTGAAACCCAAGATGGGTGGGATCCGGAATTATTTAATATTGAAGGGGAAAACCGTATAGATGGCAAGAAAAAAAGTTTTGATGGAGAGACCATTAGAGTAGATGCGAATTATGGCGTTGGTTTCGGGGAAAAGGGAGGCTATGTCAATTTCACAACCGAATTTATCTCGAAAAACAACACCTTAAGGCCTGGGTTTGAATGGCGAAAAGGGTATGGTTCGGCTGGTGTTGATGGTTTTAATTTTATGGTCAATACTTCTATTCCCATTAATGATAAAACGGAAGTTTATGCATTTGGCGGAAGAAATTATAAAGATACTGATGCTTATGCCTTCTCACGTGACAGTTTTGAAAATGGCGATAACAGGTCGGTACCGAGTTTGTATCCAAATGGGTTTACCCCGCACATCACATCTACTATTACAGACATTTCGGTTTCAGCAGGGTTAAGGCATGAGATGGCAAATGGATGGAATGTTGATTTGAACAATACATTTGGAAGGAATTACTTTCATTATTATATCATAGGGAGTAACAACGCTTCGATGAAGGATGCTTCTCCCGTTGATTTCGATGCCGGAGGGCATTACTTGTCACAAAATACTACAGGACTGGACTTTAATAAATATTTTGAAAATGTGGCTTCCGGTTTGAACATGGCTTTTGGGATGGAATACAGAACTGAAAAGTTTGGGATCTATGCCGGCGAAGAAGCTTCATATGCCTTATATGACGACAACGGCATCCCTTTAACCAATCCGGCTGATCAGGATGTGGCTTTGGACCCGAATGGAGATCCCTTGCCAGGCGGATCTCAAGGGTTTCCAGGATACAGTCCTGATAATGAAGTTGACAGGGGAAGAACCAATTACAGCTTGTATGTAGATGCTGATCTTGATATTACAGAAAGCTTTATGGTGGGCGCAGCCCTTCGTTTTGAGAACTACAGTGATTTTGGGAATACTTTTAATTTCAAACTGGCGAGCAGGTTAAAAATAATTGATGCTTTGTCTATCAGGGGGTCTATTTCATCAGGATTCAGAGCTCCTTCTTTAGCCCAGTTGTATTACAACCTTATTTTTAACAATATCGTTGCAGGTACTTCTGTTCCTTCATTGCTTTCTGCCAATAACAGTACTATTACCAAAGCGTTTGGCATAGAGCAGCTCAATGAAGAAAAGGCCATCAACGGTAGTATTGGAATGACACTTAAAACAGGTGGTTTTACAGCTACGGTAGATGCTTATTATATTGCAGTTTCTGACAGGATCATATTGACGGACAATTTCACTGACCAGTCAATTTTAGGCCCTTTAAATGTGGATGCCGCACAATTTTTTGCCAATGGAGTAGATACCAAAACGACAGGCCTCGACATTGTCTTGAATTATGAAACCGTTTTTCGTAATGATCACCGAATTAATATTGGCCTGATTGGGAACCTTAATAAATTGGATATTGAGAAGATCCATAACGGTGACCTTAATGTTTATACATTTTTCGGCCCTTTTTCCCAAGCCTATCTGAAGGCAGCCGCACCTGATTACAAGTTCGGGTTAAACATGACCTACCGTCATTCAAAATTTGATGCCTTGTTGTCTATCACCCAATTTAGTGAGGTGAAGTTACAAGATTTCCAATGGGTTGATACACCTGCTACAACACCTGAAGAAGCTGAGGCGCTTTATGCGGTAGCAACTGATATTTATAAAGCAAAAACCGTTGTTGATGTAAGTGTGGGATATAGATTCGTTGATAATTTAAAGCTTAACGTCGGGGTGAGCAATTTATTCAATATCTACCCATCACAGCAATTTGACGGATGGACCGATCAGGGTGGATTTTCAGATTCTGTGCAAATGGGCTCAGACGGGATGTACCTGTTCAGTAGGTTAAGTTTTAATTTCTGAGAATTAAATAACAATCTTGTGACTATCCTGCTTTAAATAAAAATAAGTGACAGTGACTGATGAATTGAAAAGAGACCCAATGAGGTCTCTTTTTTTATGTCTAATGATAACAAAATACAATTTTATAGAAACTACAAAAAGCTCAAAAGGCGCAAATTAAACTTCGCACAGGAATCTCTCTGCACAAAACCCGACATTTCCATTTAAGAAGGTCTTACATTCCTTCCAGATTTTTAATTACTGACTGGGCGGCTTTATCCATATTCTCAAAACTTGATTTAATATTATAAAATAAAGTAAGTTGATTGTCCCAACCTGCATAAACTGCAGGTCGTTTGAGAAATGACCTGAAATCTTCCTCGCTTAATTGGTAGGCCTTTGTATTTTCATAGCGCAAATTTTGTTTTGCTTTGGGACTAAGAAAAATTGCTAAGTTTCCAATTTCACGACGCAACTCCCAGACTGAACCCAGGTAATAGTTTTGAGCACTGATGTCATAATGTACTTTATAGTCTGAAAATGCAAGTAAAAACTCTGCTATGGAGCCTAAAATTTGTTTATTGGATATCCAGCCGATTTTACCTGAAGCGATGGCTTCATTATAAGAACTTAGAACAGGTTCAATGGTAACAATGTCAAACGCTGCCCAGGCTAGATGTTTTAATGAATCAATTGGTATATGCCTATTGTCCTTATATGAAACACTTAAAAACGTTTCAGTTCTGTAAATAAGCTGATCAATTAAAGAAATACTAGATTCCAGGCGTATTCTAGACAATTCAAAATCTGTAATCATAGATTCAATCAATCGCTCTTTCTCTCGATTGACCTTTTGTTCTTCATTCCAGTTGTTAATCTGCAAAGCGATCAATATCCCAATAACCACAAGTACTATTTCCCCAACAGCGTATCTCATGTACTTTAGAGGCTTGTTATTGTCTGCCATTTTTTTTCGTGTTTTTCTAAAAAAATTTATCATAATTATTATTATCAATGCCCACGCGCCATCTGGCCCATTGACTTCGTCGAATCTTCGATTTCGCTAAAAATGTCTACCAGACATTTTCTTAGCGCTTTGTCCTCGAAAGAATGGGGTCATAGGGATTATTTATTGAAGTTTAAATATAGGCAAATTGATTAAACCTGCCTGCCGTCAAGGCAGGCATAAGATATAGCCTCAGTTATTATATCTGTTGTTAAGAGGTTGAAAGTACAATGATGATCATGATAAAAAAATAAAGCCAGCAAATTAATTTCATTTCAATATCAGCTCCAGAGCTGTAAAATCTTCTATTCCGTTTCTATCGGGGTCTAACTCAAATTTCGGCTAGCAATGCCAGCAGCTTCACCGGTAAATTTCATGGCAAATGAGACCATTGACATCGTTGCTCCTTTAGCTATGAGGACTGTAAACTCAGTGGCATTAAAGGTGGCCGATGTGGCAATCCGGCTTACTGCAATATCAAAAATCGGGTTATTCTTAAAGTATATCAAGGTTTCACCCAAGACATTTGAAAAAGATGAGCTATTTTAGTCAAAGGATTATAAACTCTTAAAAAAATGACAACTGCGACACCTGGATCCAAGGAATTCTCGAAAAGGCAAATATTGTTCACACGCTACTTTACTGCTATTTTGATTGATCTTACTGTTCTAAACCTTTTTAACGAATACTCCGACAATGTTCAGATAAATTCTTTTACTATTTCGCTACTTGTTGCAGTGGTGCTTCAGCTTATGTTACAGATCACGTTTAAAATTGAACATGAAGTAGGTTCGTATTTTCTGAAAAAGGGCAGAAAAGGCCTGCGAATTTTCACGGCCTGGGCATTGTTGTTCGGATCCAAATTTGCCATTCTTTGGGTCCTGGAAATCTTTTTTGGTGATAATATAATGTTCCTGGGAGCTTTTCATGGAATCGTAACTTTTATCATTGTAATAGTAACCATGTTAGCAGCAGAAGCATTAATAAGATGGATCACACAATCTGTGTTAGGCATTCACTGATCCCCGTTGACGATAAAAAATATTTTTTCTCCAATGCAAAAGAATAGTTTTTTGTTTTATAATTCTTTAAAATATAAGATTGTATTAAGCTTTTCCTTATCTATTTTCTTTTACTGTTTTATTATATTTTTTCTTCCTTTTGGAGTTAATAATTACGATCCAAATCATCAATATACTTTCACTTTCCTCTTTCAAATATTTTACTTTTTTGTTAGTTTATTGACTTTTTCTCTTTTAAATGAGATTGTTTTAAGACCATTTGTTTTTAAAAACATATCGTTTAGAAGAATAATCCTTTGGAGCTTTTGGACACTATTTTTTTTAAGTACGGTTGTATTTGTTACCTATAATATGGTAGGAGACTGGCATGATTTTAGGCTAAGTAGTTATTTGGAATTTCTAATACAAGTACCATTGGTTTTAATCTTTCCGATAGTAGGCGTTTTTTTCTTTTTCAGGTATAAATCCTTGCAAGATCAAATTGAGCATATTTTAACCACGAAAGAAACAATTTTAGATGAAAATCAGCTTTTAGAGTTTAAAGGTCAGGGCAGTAAGGATCAAATTACGCTTTCTTTATCCAATTTTCTTTATGGAAAATCTCAGGACAATTATGTTGAGTTGTATTTTCTTGAAAAAGATGAGTTGAAAAAGTTTCTAATACGTTCTTCTCTCAATAATTTGTCAGCATCTGTCAAAAGCCAGGTAATAGTGAGATGCCATCGATCTTATATTATAAATTTATTACACGTTTCGGCAGTTAAAGGAGGAAATCATGAAATGACTCTACATATAGATCCCTATGATACTGCTATTCCTGTTTCAAAATCTTACCGAGACGCTACTTTAAAGCACCTGCATAAAGTTAAGAATTTCGCGTAAATTATATTTTCACCACAAATAAGAGAATTTCACCACAATATACTATGTCTAGTGTAGCCAAAAGAGAATACCTGTAGTCTCTTTACTAAAATACATTTATTAACATTTTAAAAATCAACAAAATGGACAAAAAGAAACACAGTCAAAAAAGGATTTTAATATTCTTTTGCTTATTCAGTCTTATTAGTATTTTAGGGATAAATGCTCAAGACAAAACTACAGAGGATATACTAAAAGGCTTTGTAGAAAGTTACAAACTAGACCCTATGGCGCAAACTATTAATTTTGGGGTTTTAGTTGGTGAAAATTGGTGGTATGTCGAATCAAAAAGAAAACAGGAAGGCTATAAAGTCGGGAAAAGTAAACAATACACTTTTCATAATTTCTCTCCAAACACAGTCACTTTACACAAAGGAAAACCTAGTGTGCCTACTTGGTATTTTCACTTTGCAAATAAAAAAGCATTAGACAATATTGACCAGCAAATATGGACGGCCTCAACGGCATCCGCAAAATCAGTTGGCTCAGATATTGTAGCCTTAAATATACGCGATATGGAGGGCTTTAAAAGTGGCATCAAGGATGACGCAACAGCTTATGAAGTCATGGAACATTTTTGGAAAAAAGGCCAAACAGAAATCACATACTTTTCAAGAGATGGTTCGCTACCGACTCATGGTGTTGATCATGTTGGACTTTATACCATGAAAGATAAACGAATTGGATGGTTTAGCATTGGCCCGGATCAAGCTGCAAATGATGAACGTGGACTAGATAAAGGCCAAGTACCTAATCTTTTTATTATAACGAAAGGAAAAGGCACAGCGAAGCTTGGAGATGAAACCATAGAATTAAAAGCTGGAATGAGTGTCTTTGTTCCTCAATATGTTAAACATACCATTTACAATCCCTTTGAAGAACCATTAGAAGGAATTGTTGTTCTTTTTGGTGATAATATTGACTATGCCCGGGGTAAATCTTATATGGATTTTCTTGAACAACAGCATAACTTTTATCATAGTTATGATGTAAGTATAACAGAAAAATCCAACGAATAAAACAGTGCCATTAAGTATAATTTGTTTTTTATAAGTTGGTATCTGGCCCATGCGCTAAAAATGTCTATCAGGCAATTTCTTGACGCGCTGTCCTCTGAAGAAGGCGATCATGGGTTTGGCTGTCGATGGCTAAATATAATGAAAATGATTCAGGCATGGAGAATGAAGATTCACGCATCCATTCATCCATGCATTGAATCATTGATTCGTGCCCAAACTCTTAAGCAAACTCGTCTTTTGCTTGAATAAGGTAGTGGTGGCTAACAGAACCCTCTGTTCTTGCTTTGAGATGAGGAGCATACTCGGGGTCATTCATAAAAGCTACTGCCGCTTCTTTTGAAGGCCACTCTAAAATAACCCTTAATCCGGCTTCTTTTTTTTCACCTTCGGTTTGCTCATGATTACCGGTTCGAGCCAAATATTTCCCACCGTGTTTGGCTACTAATCTATTGGCTACTGGAAGATAATCGGGAATCCATTCTTCGGTAGTGGGAGTTACGTCTAAAACTGAATAATATTTCATAATTCTCAAAATTTAAAGATGTTAAAGTAATTGTATTAATTTTCTCAAGTTAGGAATTAATTACTGTATCATCACAGGTCCAATGATCAAACAGAATTGAATGCTCTTGCTCTTTTGCTTAAAAAATAGTTCATTTAAATCCTTATTATTTGGGTGAATGAAAAGAGAGAATGGAGTCCCGTCTATAAGGCAACTTTTTTAAGAAACAATAGTTTTGTTGTTAATGGTAAGGGTTAAACCCCGGATGATTTCCTAATAGCTACCGTGATGAAAAGGATAAGGGAGGGTTGAGCGGTACTGCTTATACCCTCATAAGGGTATTTTGTAAAATACATGCTTTTAAAGCATACCGTTTTGATATTAATGTTTTAAATTGATTCACTTTAAAAATACAATGAATTTTACTCATTAAAATTTTCAAGTTAATAGATCTCCTTATTCTGTCCTTTAATGTTGTTTAAAAGATATTTCCTGATCGTTATTTATATCTTCTCTTCCAGTCTTTATAGCCAAAAGAATATCGAGACGCATACTTTATATATCAAGTTTGATCAATTTTTAAATTTAGAAGAGTTAGAAGATGTTTTTCAAATTGATGGTTTTAATGAATTAAGTATTAAATATCCTTTTACAGTGAAAAAAGGCATAACACTTTCAAAGAAAAAAATTGATAAACTTTCTGTAGGAAATAAATCAATTAAAAATATTTTTAAAATTGAAACGCAATTAAGCCTGAATGAAACTGAACACCTGGTTCTGGAATTGAATAATTTAAAAAATGTTCAGTATTGCTATAGAAAACAGAAAAAACCTATGAATCCACCACCACAGGATATTGCTCCTACAACACCTAATTTTGAAGTGAGCCAAAGTTATCTGGAAAGTGATCCTGGTGTAAATATGAGATATGCCTGGAATCAAGGTGCCAATGGAACCGGAATAAATATTAGGGTTGTTGAATATGGTATAAACATAAATCATGAAGATTTGAACGATGGCAAGGTAAGTATTGCTGCGGGGATGACTATTAATTCTGAAGCGATAGACAATGGATATGCTGAACACGGCACATTTACTGCCGGGGTTATAATTGCAGATAAGGGAGCATACGGTGTTAGTGGTCTTGCCTATAATGCAAATGAGTACATATTATTCCCTGAATGGACTGAAGAAAATGATTATGATAGGGTTTTAGCAGTTACCAATGCCATAGCTAATTCTAATGCGGGAGATATTATCATTTTCGAAATGCAGAAATTTGCCCAATTTGGTAACCCGGTGCCTGCAGAGTTTGAACCAGTCATTTGGGATTTAACTAAAGCAGCTACAGATAACGGAATAACTATTGTAGCTGCTGCTGGAAATGGGAACCAAAACTTAGATGATGCGTACTATACAGATTATTTAAACAGAGGAGACAGCGGGGCAATAATTGTTGGTGCAGGAAACCCAGATTTATCTCATACGAAAGGTGGATATTCTAGCTATGGCAGTAGAGTTAATCTGCAGGGTTGGGGATCAAACGTTTTTACCACAGGTATGCATACTAGTGGCGAATTCTTCATTATAGGTGGTGATGATAATCAAAGTTATTGGAGTAATTATGCAGGAACCAGTTCTGCCACTGCCGTTGTTGGAGGTTGTGTCACTGTCTTACAATCTTATTATTATGGTTTAACGGGAAGTTATCTTACAGGTGTAGAGTTGAGAGATATACTCGTTAACACAGGAATACCTCAAGGATCAGGAGGTCACATTGGCCCCTTACCCAACATGGAGTCAGCTATGGAAGCGATTAATCAGGTATTGGATTTGGATAACTACGATCTCGGTAAATTTTATGTTTTGCCAAATCCCGCAAGCGATTATATCAATATAACTTTTAAAGATAATTTATCTTCCGGTGATGCAGAAGTTATAATATATAATCTATTGGGTCAAAAAGTTTTACAGGAAGCGTTGGAATCAAATAAAACTGTCGTAAATATTCAGGAAATAAAGAGGGGGGTATATATTTTGAAAGTAGGTAATGGAGGTAAGCAAACCACTAAAAAAATTATTATTAATTAAATTTATAGAATGATCAAGAATAAGATGTTCAGATAAGAGAAGTTTGTTGAAGAGATGAAAAGGATAAGGTAGGGTTGAGCGGTACTGCTTATCACCAAAAAAGAACCTTTTTTATTCGATTAATAGATAATCTTCTTTGTTTAACTTAAAGATCCTGCTGCATTCATCTTTTAATGGTAACTCTAAAAAAACCATGATTGCGCATTGAAAATTGCTTCAATAGAAATTGTTTTGGAGGAAGTTCCGCAGTATTTAATCGCTTGCCAGATTCATCGACAGAATACAATGAAATGGAATCATTTGTGTTTTTATAAATTATAAAGTTTCGCCTAAAATTGATGTCTGATATTTTATCGGGCTTGCTTGTTCTCTCTCCATTTTCTAATATTTAAATAGGCGCTGATGATGAAAACAGAAAAAAATGTGACAGCTGTATAGGGATCAACTAA
>JBFFLO010000005.1:0-22003 GCA_041554895.1 Lutimonas sp.
AGATCCGCAGGCAGCTCGTTCACCTTCAGCGGCAAAGGGAATCAATTCATGATTGCCAAATGGTTTGCCCATAAGTTCATTTGCTGCGAAAACAGCACCAGCGGCGCTGGCAGCACTGCTACCAATACCACTTCCCGGTTTAATGTTCTTATGGATTTCTATGTCAAACCCAAAATCAGGTGGCACCTTGCAGGCCTTGAGCATGGCCGTGACGGCTACGCTTGCCACGTTTTTTTCAGGATCCATAGGGAGTTCCTCCCCAACGATCTTACTGATGCTAACGCCTTTCTCACTTGTTTTTCTAAGGATCATGGTGTCTCCAATTGAATCGAGGCAGCACCCCATAACATCAAAGCCACAGGATATGTTAGCAATGGTTGCAGGGGCAAATATTTCTATTTCTCGTAGTTCCATATCAAAACTTATTTATTGCCAGTACGAATAATATCCCCAAAGATCCCTGAAGCCGTTACTTCGGCTCCTGCGCCGGCGCCTTTTATGATAAGCGGCTGGTCCTTGTATCGATTGGTATAGAACAGTACAATGTTATCCTTGCCGTCCAGGTTGTAAAAAGGATGTTCTTGTGGAATGTGTTGCAATCCGACCTTCGCGCTTCCGTTTTTAAAAGAAGCCACATATTTTAACCTGCACCCTTGGTCCTCGGCCTTTTTTCTTAAAGTTTCAAAATGAGCGGCTTCTGTTTTTAAGGTTTCCATAAACTCTGGTACTGAACCGGCTTCCAATGAAGCCTTTGGCAGGAAAGAGTCATTAGCGATATCCTCCAGTTCACAAGCTTTACCGCTCTCCCTCATCAGGATCAATATTTTTCGCATCACGTCAACCCCGCTTAGGTCGATCCTGGGGTCAGGTTCGGTATAGCCTTCAATGCCTGCCTGTTCCACTACCTCATAGAAAGAATGATCAGCATCGAAATTATTAAAAACAAAATTCAAACTTCCCGATAAAACAGCCTGGATTTCAGTGATCTCATCCCCCGAGGAAATCAGGTTATTCAGGGTGTCTATGATGGGTAGCCCCGCACCTACATTGGTCTCGAACAAAAAAGGCGCATTGTATTTTCTTGATAAATACTTGAGTTGCTTGTAATTGTCATAGTTTGATGAACAAGCTATTTTGTTACAGGCCACTACGCCAATACTGCTTCTAAGGCAGGCAGCATACAGATCAGGAACCTTATCATTGGCGGTATTGTCTACAAAGACGCTGTTGCGCAGGTTCAGGGCCTTCATGTTTTCCATAAACCCTTCCATCTCAGAAAGAGCACCTTTTTGATCCAGATCGTTTTGCCAATTGGCAAGATCAATGCCTGATGGCTCGAATAGCATCTTTCTGGAATTGGCAATGGCTACTACCCGCAGTTGCACATGCTTGTGATCCAGCAAATAATTCAATTGTGAGCTGATCTGGTCCAGTAATTTGCCACCAACATTTCCTATCCCGACGATAAAAAGGTTGATTTGTTTGATCTGGTCCTCAAAGAAGGAGGCGTGCAGCGTGTTCAGTGCTTTTTTTACGTCTTTATTGCTGATTACCGCCGAAATGTTTTTTTCAGTTGATCCCTGGGCAATGGCCCTTATATTGACATTGTTGTTTCCCAGTTCTGAAAACATTTTACCGCTGATGCCCTGGTGAGACTTCATGTTGTCTCCAACAAGGGCAATGATCGCAAGATCAGCTTCAATAATCAGCGGATTTACCTTATGCTGCAGGATCTCATATTCAAATTCTTTGTCTACAGCTTCCTTTGCAGGGATGCTTTCGTCAATATTGATCGCAATGCAAATAGAATGTTCACTTGACGCTTGGGTGATGAACTTGACATTGATATTATTTTCCGCCAAAGCACCAAATAAACGTTTGGAAATACCCGGTACACCTACCATCCCATTTCCTTCCAGTGTTAACAGGGCGATGTCTTCAATATGACTGATCCCCTTTACAATTGATCCCGAAACCAAAGACTTTTCGGTGATCAATGTTCCTTTGTCTTTTGCCGCCAGTGTATTTTTGATCAGGATAGGGATCTTCCTGTCAAGTGCTGGTTGAATTGTGGGAGGATACAGCACCTTGGCGCCAAAATGAGACAATTCCATGGCTTCCTGGTAAGAGATCTCCTCAATAGGGTAAGCTTGTCTTACCAGTTTTGGGTTTGCTGTGTACATACCGCTCACATCGGTCCATATTTCTAAAAATGAAGCCGACAAGGCATTGGCCAAAATGGCCGCAGTATAATCTGAACCCCCACGTCCGAGCGTAGTGGTTTCATTTTTGTCATTAGAGGCAATAAATCCTGGCAATAGAAATACCCTGACCTTGGGATCGCTCAAACGTCGCTGCACGGTTTGGACGGTTTGGGTAAAATTTACCTGGGCATTTAAATAATCACTATTCGTTTTAATGAGTTCCCTGCTGTCAATTAATTCAGCACTGATGCTTTCCTGCAACATGGCCTGATGTATGATAAAAGAGGAGAGGATCTCTCCTAATCCAATAATCCGGGCCGAAGTTTTATTTGAAAGATCGTTCAGCAGCGCCACCCCATGCAGGATTTCTTTAAGCTGGTTGAGTTTTTTCGCCACTTCTGCCTTGGAAACGGTTTGGTTGCCGTGGTCTAATAAGCCTTCAATTGTTTCAAAATGTCTTTGTTCTATCTGATCGACGATCTCCTCATAACCAGTTTCATCCTGTAAGGCAAGCTCAGAAGCCTTGATCAATAAATTGGTAACGCCTCCTAAGGCAGAAACAACTACGGCTGTTTGTTCGTCTTTTTGTTGAATTATCTGAATAACTTTTTTTATGTTTTCGGCAGAACCTACTGAAGTTCCGCCAAATTTTGATACTATCATTGCATTGATTTTATAGGCTAAAATGTATGTTTTTAATGTTTTAAGATCCTGAATTTACCACTGGTAAATTAAATCTTTTATAGGCGTAGAAATATATGCATAACAACCCCTAAAGGGTGGTAACAGTGAACGTAGCAGTCAATGTGCGACGGCGAAAAGAAGTGTGTATGTCAACTATTTTTTGCATGCTGTGGCAAATATATAGTACTTTTTTTAATTGTTAAAGGATAATCCAAAAATTTTAAGAAAACCGGGCTCTTTAAAACAATACTTGCCAATATGATAAGTTTTGGCCCTATTTTTTATCAATTATGAAGTAAATACTGGGTAGAGAGTTATAAACTGCAGGGCGATATCACCGGTTAAGACAGGTTTGTTTGGGAATTATTTAGGTATTGACTTTTTAATTTAAATGAGATATGAGTATCTTTATTCAAATCTTAAAATTTCAACTATGTCAAATCTTATTTCAAAAGTATCTGGAACCATCAAAAACTGGTGGGTATTTTTAATCCTTGGTGTAATGCTGCTCATAAGCGCTTACTGGATGTTTGCGACTCCTGTAGAAAGTTTTGTGGGGCTGGCAAGTTTGTTCAGTGCTTTAATTTTTGTGAGCGGACTGTTCAGCGTGTTTTTTGCGATCAGCAATAAGGAGGATATTGATAATTTTGGTCTTTACCTGGCCGGAGGTATTCTCGATGTGCTGATCGGGTTTATTTTACTCGCATATCCCGGACTTACCCTGATTCTTTTTTCTATGTTTATTGGGTTTTGGTTGCTCTTCAGAGGGTTCAACCTGATCTCTGTTTCCTTTAAGATCAAGAAGATCGGGGATACCAAATGGGGCTGGATGTTGTTCTTCGGGATCATGGTGGTTGTATTTGCCATGATGTCAATTGTCAACCCTTTAATTGGTGCGAGTTATTTGGTATACACACTTGCGCTTACGCTTGTTTTATTTGGAGTAGCCAATATAGCTTTGGCTTTAAAACTAAGGAAGCTCAAATCAAATGAACAAGATATAAAAGAAAGTTTAAATTAAAAAAAAAGGTGGCTACTGCCACCTTTTTTTAATTAGATTCCTTTGTCTTTTTTATTTTTATCTTGAGCTCGTTACTTTCTTTGTCGAGGTCCATAAAGATAGTGTCATTTTCATTCAGGTTCGCATTGACGATCTCTTCTGCAAGGGCATCTTCAATGTATTTTTGAATGGCTCTTTTGAGAGGCCGTGCTCCATATTGTCTGTCAAACCCTTTGTCAACAATATAGTCTTTTGCAGCGTCACTCAGTTTAAGTTGGTAGCCAAGATCTGAAATTCGGGACAATAATTTTTCTAGTTCAATATCGATAATCGCATGAATATCTTTTCTTTCCAATGCGTTAAAAATGATCACATCATCTATTCTGTTCAAGAATTCAGGCGCAAAACTCTTTTTTAAGGCATTTTCGATGACACTCTTAGCATTTGCATCCGCTTGCTCTTTTTTCGATGTTGTACCGAACCCGACTCCCTGTCCGAAATCTTTTAATTGTCTTGAGCCGATGTTTGAGGTCATAATGATGATCGTGTGTCTGAAATCAATTTTTCTTCCCAAACTATCAGTAATGTATCCATCATCTAAGATCTGTAACAACATATTGAAAACATCCGGATGTGCTTTTTCTATTTCATCGAGCAAAACCACTGCATAAGGCTTGCGTCTTATTTTCTCAGTAAGTTGTCCGCCTTCTTCATAGCCCACGTAACCAGGAGGAGCACCGATCAATCTTGAAATGGCAAACTTCTCCATATATTCACTCATGTCTATTCTGACAAGCGCATCAGGTGAGTCAAATAACTGACTGGCCAAAACCTTCGCCAATTGTGTTTTTCCAACTCCGGTTTGTCCAAGGAAAATAAAAGAGCCAATGGGTTTGTTAGGATCTTTCAATCCAACCCTGTTTCTTTGGATCGCTTTCACTACCTTGGATACGGCTTCATCCTGGCCAATAACCTTCCCTTTGATCAATTTCGGCAAGTCTTTGAGTCGCTTGCTTTCTGCCTCAGCGATCCTGTTCACAGGGATACCTGTCATCATGCTCACCACTTCGGCAACATTGTCTTCAGTAACGGTTTGTTTGTGGAGCTTAGAGTGCTCTTCCCAGTCGGCCTGGGCGATCTCTAACTCTTTTTCGATGCGCTTCTCATCATCGCGGAGTTTAGCCGCCTCTTCATATTTCTGGCTTTTTACCACATCATTTTTATGTTCCCTGATCTCTTCAAGTTTCTTTTCGAGCTCCAAAACAGTTTTGGGCACAACAATATTGGTAATATGTATCCTGGAACCTGCTTCGTCCAAAGCATCAATAGCCTTGTCTGGCAGGAATCTGTCAGTCATATACCTGTTGGTCAGCGTCACACATGCTTTGATGGCCTCAGGAGTGAAAACCACGTTGTGATGATCTTCATATTTGTTCTTGATGTTATTCAAGATCTGAATAGTTTCTTCTACACTGGTAGGTTCTACCATTACCTTTTGAAAACGTCGCTCAAGCGCACCGTCTTTTTCTATATGCTGCCTGAATTCATCCAGGGTCGTGGCACCAATACATTGTATGTCACCTCTTGCAAGCGCCGGCTTGAACATGTTCGAAGCATCCAGCGAGCCAGTGGCGCCTCCCGCACCAACTATGGTGTGGATCTCGTCAATGAACAGGATAATATCATCATTTTTTTCCAATTCATTCATCAGTGCCTTCATGCGTTCTTCAAACTGACCCCTGTATTTTGTTCCTGCAACCAGGCTGGCCAAATCCAAGGACACGATGCGCTTATTGAACAGGATCCTGGATACTTTCTTCTGAATTATTCTTAGCGCCAGTCCTTCTGCGATGGCAGATTTACCAACACCCGGTTCTCCAATTAAAATCGGGTTATTCTTTTTCCGTCGACTTAAAATCTGGGATATTCTTTCGATTTCCTGTGTTCTGCCCACAACAGGGTCCAGCTTGCCGGCCTCAGCCATAAGGGTGAGATCTCTCCCGAAATTATCCAGAACAGGTGTTTTAGATTTTTTGACCACCTTTCCTTTAGAACCTTGATACGGGCTTTTTTGAGGATCATTAAAATCTTCCGGCGGATTTTCTGCCACAGGGCTCTCGGTAATATCATCTTCTTTGGTTCCTGCGAACAATTCCTGAAATACCTCTTTTACATCCTCGTAAAAGACGTCAAAATTATGCAATACCTTGGTCGTAGGGTCATTTTCGTTTCTTAGAATGCAAAGCAGTAAATGTGCTGTGCTGATCGCATCGCTTTTATACAGTTTGGCTTCCAGAAAGGTTGTTTTTAAAGCTTTTTCCGCTTGTTTTGTAAGGTGCAGGCTTTTTTTGTCATTTGTATCGGTTGCAGGGCCAGCCTCATGAAGCGATTCAATTTTTTTCCTCAAGGCTGCAAAATTCAGCTCGAAGGTATTCAATATATCGTAGGCTTCACCTTTCCCTTTTCGCAAAATGCCAAGCATCAAGTGTTCAGTACCTATAAAATCATGTCCCAATCTTAACGCTTCTTCCTTGCTGTAGGCAATTACATCCTTAACTTTTGGTGAAAAATTATCGTCCATATGCTTGTTGTTTATGATGTAAATTTAGTAGAATTTTTAACTAATTCCTTACAAAAGTTATAATCAACTCATAACTTGATACTAAGTTACTAAAATTCAGTCAAATAATTAGTCATTATTGTTAATAACTAATCTCAATAAAATTGACCATAGCCCTTTATAAAAAAGGGAATAATTGTATATTGCTCCAGCTAAAAAAAACGATAAAAAACGGTTAAATAAAATGGCGGAACACGACAAAATAATTCCAATTAATATTGAGGAGGAAATGAAATCTGCATACATTGATTATTCAATGTCTGTAATTGTTTCCAGGGCCTTACCCGACGTCAGGGACGGTTTAAAACCTGTTCACAGGAGGGTATTGTTTGGAATGCATGAATTGGGAATTAAAGCAACAGGTGCTCACAAAAAATC
This sequence comes from Lutimonas sp., assembly GCA_041554895.1. GTDB lineage: Bacteria > Bacteroidota > Bacteroidia > Flavobacteriales > Flavobacteriaceae > Lutimonas. The sequence goes on from JBFFLO010000005.1 coordinate 6,887, forward strand.
AGCGAGAGTAGTGGGAGAGGTTTTGGGTAAGTACCATCCACATGGGGATACTTCGGTATACGATGCCATGGTGAGGATGGCACAAGACTGGAGCATGCGTTACGAGTTGGTTGACGGACAAGGGAATTTTGGTTCCCCTGACGGAGACAGCCCGGCTGCGATGCGATACACTGAGGTGAGGATGAGAAAGATCTCAGAAGATATGCTGGCCGATATTGAAAAGGACACTGTAGACCACAGGCTTAACTTTGATGATACTTTGCAGGAACCTACCGTGTTGCCAACCAGGATCCCAAGTTTATTGGTGAACGGGGCTTCCGGTATAGCAGTGGGTATGGCAACCAACATGGCACCTCACAATTTAAGTGAAGTCGTTGATGGAACAGTTGCTTATATTGAGAATAATGATATTGAAATTGAAGAGTTAATACAACATATCAAAGCTCCTGATTTTCCAACAGGAGGAACTATTTACGGGTATGAAGGCGTAAAGCAGGCCTTTTTAACTGGTAGAGGACGGGTTATGATGCGCGCCAAAGCAAATTTTGAAGAAGTGAACGGCCGTGAATGCATTGTGGTGACCGAATTGCCTTTTCAGGTAAATGGTTCGGAACTTTTAAAGAAAACAGTTGACCTGATCAATGATGGTAAAATTGATGGCATAGCATCCATTAGGGATGAAACAAGCAGAAAGGGCAGAAGGCTGGTCTATGTATTAAAAAGAGATGCGATCCCTAATATCGTTTTAAATAAATTATACAAGTATACGGCACTGCAAACCTCATTCAGTGTCAATAACATTGCTCTTGTTAACGGAAGACCAGAGGTATTGAATCTCAAGGACCTGATCGTTCATTTTGTGAACCACAGGCATGAGGTGGTGGTGAGACGTACCAAATTCGAATTGGCAAAAGCAGAGGCAAGGGCCCATATCCTGGAAGGATTGATCATCGCCAGTGATAACATAGATGAAGTCATCAAATTGATCCGTGCATCCAACAATGCTGATGAGGCCAGGGAAAAATTGATGGACAGGTTTAAATTGACCGAAATTCAGGCGAAAGCAATCGTTGAAATGAGGTTAAGACAGTTGACCGGACTGGAGCAGGATAAATTAAGAGCCGAGTACGAAGATATCATGAAATTGATCGAAGACCTTAAGGATATTCTTGGCAATGAACCCAGAAGGATGGAGATCATCAAGGAGGAGTTAGTGGAGATCAAGGAGAAGTACGGAGACGAAAGAAGATCAGTTATAGAGTATGCAGGAGGAGAATTGAATATTGAGGACATGATCCCGAATTCTCAGGTGGTTGTGACGATTTCTCATGCGGGTTATATTAAACGAACCGACCTTTCGGAATACAAAATTCAAAACAGAGGTGGCAGGGGACAAAAAGGCGTAACTACCAGAAATGAAGATTTTCTGGAACATCTTTTTGTGGCGACAAACCACCAATATATGCTGTTCTTTACGCAAAAAGGAAAAGTTTACTGGATGCGTGTATACGAAATTCCTGAAGGCAATAAAACTTCAAAAGGAAGAGCCATTCAAAACCTGGTAAATATAGAAATTGATGACAAGGTCAAAGCATTTTTAGTGACCCAGGACCTGAAGGATGAGGAATATGTAAACAGTAATTATGTAGTGATGGTGACCAAGAAAGGTCAGACCAAAAAAACATCACTGGAACAGTATTCAAGACCAAGAACTAATGGTATCAATGCCATCACCATTAAGGATGGTGATGAGTTGCTGGAGGCAAAACTGACCAATGGCAACAGCCAGATCATGATCGCTGCCAAATCAGGTAAATCGATCAGGTTTGAAGAAGCCAAAACCAGGCCAATGGGTAGAAATGCTTCCGGAGTTCGCGGAATTACGCTTAGAGACGATAAGGATGAAGTGGTAGGCATGGTTTCTATTGCAGATGATGACAGTGATATTTTAGTGGTTTCTGAAAAGGGTTACGGAAAAAGATCAAAATTAGATGACTACAGGATCACCAATCGCGGAGGTAAAGGGGTCAAGACCATAAATATTACTGAAAAGACCGGAGGATTGGTTGCCATCAAAAACGTGACTGACGAGGATGATCTGATGATCATCAATAAATCGGGTATCACGATCAGGATGGGGGTTTCAGACCTTAGGGTCATGGGACGGGCTACTCAGGGCGTAAAATTGATCAATATCAAAGAAAATGACTCGATTGCAGCAGTGGCTAAAGTGCAAAGTGAAGATGATGATGACGATGAGGAATTGCCTGATAATGAAATAAAAACTGATGAAAGTCATGAAAATAATGAGTAAAATTACTAATTTTGCACGCTAATTAAATCAATTTATAATCTAAGTAAAATATCAGAATGAAAAATCAATTTTTGTTGTTGGTGGCATTTTTTATATGTACAGCGACATTTGCTCAAAAGGATGAAATAAAAGCTGCCGAAAAAGCGGTAAAAAAGAATGATTATGTAACTGCAGCCGCAGAGGTAGAGAAAGCAGAAGCCTTGATTAGCAGTGCTGATGACAAAACCAAGGCCAAGTTCTATTACTTAAAAGGAGAAACGTATGCCGGCATGGCCAAGACAGATCCGTCCGAGGCAAATTATAGCGCTGCCGCAGCGTCTTTTAACACTCTTTTTGAAATAGAAAAAAAACTAGGATCTTCAAAATATACGGTTTTGGCCGAACCCACATTGAACACTATGGTTACAGAAATTTCTACAATAGGAATTAAGTCATACCAGGATAAGAATTATAAGGCAGCTAAGACGGAATTGTTCCAGGTTTACAATCTAAGCCCTAAGGACACTGTTTTTCTTGAATACGCAGCTAACGCAGCATACCTTGACAAGGATTATGAGATGGCCCTTGAGTATTTCACTTCTTTAAAAGATATTGGGTATACAGGGATCACAACTGAATACACTGCCCTTAATAATGATACCGGCGAAAGGGAAAACATGGGCAGTAAGGCTCAAATGGATCTGATGGTAAAAACCGGTACTTATAGCCAACCTAAGGTGGAGACTTCTGAAACAAAGCAGCCTACCATTGTTAAAAATATTGCTTTTGTACATGTTGAGATGGGTGATACTGAAAAAGCCATTACAGCAGTGAAAGAAGCGAGGGAAGTTGCTCCAGATGAAGTTAACCTGATATTGACTGAAGCCAATCTTCACATTAAATTGGGCAATAAAGAGGAATTCGCCAAATTGATGAATGAAGCGCTTGCACTGGATCCTAAAAATCCGTCATTGTACTTTAACCTTGGTGTAATTAGCGGAGAGCAAGGAGAAAAAGAAAAAGCGAAAGACTATTACAGAAAATGTATCCAATTGGATCCTAGTTACGTGGATGCCTATATTAATTTAGGATCCGTTTATTTAGAAGATGATAAGGAATTGGTGGAAGAAATGAATAAAAACCTTAATGATTTTGATAAATACGATGAGATCAAGGCGAAGCAATCAAATTTGTATAAGGAGGTAATTCCATTTTACGAGAAGGCTTATGAATTAAGACCTGATGATATCGATACCGTTAGAACTTTGATGAGTTTGTATGAAAATACCGAAATGGACGACAAGTTCAAAATGATGAAAGAAAAATATGATTCTTTGAGATAAAAAGGGTTTGAATCTAAAGAAAAGAGCTATTGGTCATGTGATCAATAGCTCTTTTTTTATTACTACTACAGGGCTAAGCTCTATTGCTTTAGTTTATAGGTATATAAATTACCTCCTATACCATTGAATTTTTCATCTGCTATGACCACTATCGAATCATTGAAAAAAGTAATAGCTTCTTTTTGCGTGATCAGACCCAAATCTATTTCAGTAAGGTCACCTGAAAAGAAATCATCATTTTTCCAGTTTTTGAACAGCCATATTTTATTGGAACCCAACAAAGCCAATTTTTTTCGATCGGGACTTAAAGCAGCACCTGTGATCCAACATTGGTATTTGCCAGCCTGACAGGTTTTAAACCGACTTACCTTTTGCGCTTTTTGGTTGGAAGCATAATCTTCCATCCTGTATAGATTGGAGTAGCCATCGAAGGGTTTGGTTCTGTTTTTGGTAAATAAATAGAGTTTGCCTTTATAAAAAACAAAGGCTTCCAAATCATAATTTTTGATGCTGTCATTTGTGTTGCCCAGATCCTGGTCGGTGAATTTAAAACGGATGATCTCAGCCTCTGTTTCAGGTTCTCTTAAATCTATTGGATTTTCTATCTTGTAAATAGTCAGATCTGACCTTTCATTAGCATTGTTACCAAAATCCCCAATAAAAAAATGGCCGAAATCATCCTGGGTCAGATCTTCCCAATCGATGTTTTTTGCATTATGGATATTAATGGATCTTTTGATTTGCCCGGTGGAGTCAATTTGATGGATCTCAGTACTGTTTCCGCTATCATTGATGGCCCAAAGATTGCCGGCCTTATCAAATTCTATACCCGATATTTCGCCAAGGCCGTCTTCAACGGAGATCCATTTATTCTTGTAATTCAGATAGGTTTTCCAAAGTACAAAAAAGCTGATCAGGGCAACTGAAATAAAAAATAAAGTACGCTTTTTAATTTTCATGGTATAATTTTATCGGCTAGGGGCCTCAGGGGGCCTGCAATAAATTAAATGGCAATTAAAACAATTGTTTCATCACCCTTAACTTATGGGTGTGCCTCTTGATATCTACATTATAGATACCACTTGAATCAATCCTGTCGATTCTTACTTTGCCGTAACAGTGTATGATATAGTTATTGTCTAATACAATACCGGTATGGATGATCTCTCCTTCTTCATTGTCAAAAAAAGCCAGATCGCCGGGCTCGCATTCTTCGATAAAACTAAGCACTTCCCCCTGACTAGCCTGCTGATGCGCATCCCTGAATAATTGGTGACCATTGATCTTGTACACCATTTGTGTAAAGCCTGAGCAGTCTGCTCCAAAAGGTGTTCTGCCACCCCAAAGAAAGGGGGCATTAAGAAATTTATAGGCGGTATGTACAAGGTTTGCTTTATTGCGCTGACCCGTAATGATGTCGCCGTCAAAAGTATGGTTTACCCCGGCCAGTTTAAAAACCCCCTGGTTAAATTCAGGTAAAACTGCACCTAAGGTCAGAATTTGAGGATGTTCATCCTTGTCAAGTATATAAGTGACCATTTCATCAGAAAAACACGGGGTATTCAATAATACCCGCTCATGGGTCTCCTTGTCGAGTTCCGATATTTGTTTTTTCAACACCCATCCCTCATAAAAGTCGTAATCCATTTGGATTTTTACCCATTCCACAGCTTCTTGCAAAACATGAAAAGTTTCTCCGAACAAAAGTTGGGAAACCATTTCACTGTGATCAGAAGGGTCCTTTCTGATGGCGATACAATTTAAATGACAGATTCCAAATTCCATGCAAACGAATTAAGTATACTTTGGATAGTGATTCATTAAACCAGACTAATCACCATAGCACTTGCTCCACCACCTCCGTTACAAATACCTGCAGCACCTGTTTTACCCTGGTTTTGTTTCAGGACGTTGATCAGGGTCACAATAATTCGGGCCCCCGAACAACCCAAAGGATGTCCTAAAGAAACAGCACCTCCGTTTACATTAACCTTTGAAGGATCAAGATCCAGCAACTTGATATTAGCAAGCCCAACCACCGAGAAAGCTTCATTCAATTCATAAAAATCAACTTTGTCTGCACTTATATTAGCATGTGCAAGGGCTTTTGGCAACGCTTTTGCAGGAGCCGTGGTGAACCATTCCGGTTCTTGTGACGCATCTGCATAACCATTGATCACAGCCACAGGTTTTATGCCAAGTTCATCTGCTTTTTCCCTGCTCATGATCACAAGAGCAGCAGCTCCATCATTCAGGGTAGAAGCATTCGCGGCAGTAACGGTTCCTTCCTTGCTAAAGGCAGGCCTTAATTGGGCCACTTTTTCCAGTTTGACATTTTTATATTCTTCGTCCTCCTCGAGCATGATGGGCCCGCCTCTTTTTTGAGGGATTTCCACAGGAATTACTTCATCATCAAATTTACCCTTACTCCAGGCATCGGCCGAACGTTGATATGAATTGATCGCGAAGGCATCCTGATCTTCCCTGCTGAATTCATATTTTTCTGCACAGGCATCTCCACAGGTGCCCATATGTTTGCCGTCATAAACGTTGACAAGGCCATCCTTGAGCAAACCATCTTCAATTTGGATATTTCCAAATTTTTGCCCTTTGCGTGCCTGCATATAATGCGGGATCATACTCATATTTTCCATTCCCCCAGCTACCACAATATCGGCATCTCCGCATTTAATCGCTTGAGCTGCAAAGGCGATTGATTTCATTCCCGAAGCACATACCTTGTTCACTGTTGTACAAGGAACACTATCAGGAATTCCGGCAAATAAGGCAGCTTGTTTAGCAGGTGCCTGGCCCACACCAGCCTGAACAACGTTTCCCATAAAAACTTCATCTACCAAAGACGGATCAAGCGATATTTTTTTAAGTGCAGCTTTTATGGCTGCAGCACCTAATTTGGTGGCAGGGACTTCAGACAGGCTTCCTAAAAAACTTCCAATGGGTGTTCTTACGGCAGAAACGATGACAACTTCTTTCATTTTTATTCTATTTATGACAAATGTTTTCCAATAATTTTGATTCACTGGCTCTATGCGAAAGTAAATAAATTTAGTGAGATTAGTCTTCTGTTCACCAAAGAAAGAAGTATTCCCGACATGTCTTTTTTAGTCCGGGCATTTGAATTATTCAAGATATTTTTGTTTGCATTTTGAGTAATAATCAGATGTCTGGTATAAGTTGCTCAAATAATGCAGTTTTGAAGTATTATTTTTTACATTTGAAATCGCAATTCAATTAAATGAAGGATTTACTGAATAAATATTATCAAAATCACGCCCTGGTCTATAAAATCATTCTTTTTATAGTCATTACCGTGACCATAGTTTATCTTTTTCCGAAAGGCGGCCAATTCAAATATAATATCCAAAAAGGAAAACCCTGGCAATATGAAAATTTGTATGCCCCTTTTGATTTTGCCATCCTTAAAACAGATGAGGATATCAGTAGGGAAATTGAAGAAATCGAGGCCAATAAAAAGCTTTATTTTACAATAAAGGAAGATGTATATGAAAAAGTAGAGCAACAATATCTTTCAAAAATATTGCTGATTCAAGAGGATTCTGCTGCTGCGGGACTGGGAAAGAACCGTATTAAAAGCTTTGGGCTGAAATTCCTCGAAAATGTTTATAAAACCGGTTTTCTCAATAAATCGGATAATGAAAAAGTTTTAAAGAACACCATCATCACTTTAATAAGGGGCAACGAAGCAGAAGATATCCTTTCTGACAATCTCTTTACCACGGAGATGCTTGTTCCGGCAATACAGAAATATTTTGATAAAACCAGGTATCAAAAGCTGGAGCAAAATTTCACGACCTTGTTTTTTGATATTTTAGAACCCAATATTTTTTATGATGAGGAGTTCACCCAAAAGGTGATCGATGAAGAGATCAGGGGGATTACCGTGAACAAAGGGCTTGTCACAGAAAACGAAAGGATCATTGCCAAGGGCGATGTAGTGGAAGGGGAAAAATACGAGATTTTGCTCTCACTTAAAAGTGAGTATGATTCCCAGCTTTGGAGCAAGTCGAATTATAACTGGATCGTTTTTGGCTATTCGATTCTTGTAGCCTTGGTACTGCTGATGCTGATGCTGTTTTTGCATCGTTATCGCAAGAGTATTTGGGACAACAACACCAAGCTTACCTTTATCTTTTTCAATGTTATATTGATCGTCTTTTTAGTCACTATTGTCCAGAAATACTGGGTGAATTATATCTATGTGGTACCGGTAATTATCCTACCCATCATATTCAAAGCGTTTTTTGATGCCCGTCTCGGATTGTTTGCCCACGTGGTCACGGTCCTGATCCTTGGGTTTATAGTGCCCAATAGTTTTGAATTTATATTCCTGCAGATCATCGCAGGTATTGTGACCATTCTCACAGTTTCCGAATTGCACCGCAGGGCAAATTTGTTCTTTTCGATCATCAAGATCACAGGGGTTTATATGCTTTCTTACCTCGCTTTTTCGATCATTCAGGAAGGAAATGCACAACAGCTCAAATGGGGATATTTTGTCATGTTTGCGTTGAATGGGGTGTTGTCATTTTTGTCTTTGTTCCTGATTTTGATTTATGAAAGGACCTTTAATTTAGTCTCGGATGTTTCGTTGCTTGAGTTGTCGAACACAAATTCAAAACTACTGAGGGAACTTAATGAAAAAGCCCCGGGAACATTTCAGCATTCCATGCAGGTTGCGAACCTTGCAGAGGCCTCTGCCAATGAAATTGGTGCCAATGCCATGCTGGTAAGGACCGGAGCCCTGTATCACGACATTGGGAAGATGGTAAACCCTATGTATTTTATTGAAAACCAAACAACAAGTGTAAACCCCCACAATGAGTTGCCACCGTATGATTCAGCGAATATAATTATAGACCACGTACTCAAGGGAATTGAAATAGCTAAAAAGAACCGGCTTCCAGACAGGATCATAGATTTTATCAGAACCCATCATGGAACGACCATGGTCTATTATTTTTACAGAAAACAGAATGATATAACTCCTGACCAGGTAAATGCTGAAAATTTTACCTATCCGGGACCTATCCCTTTTTCTAAAGAAACAGCTATTTTAATGATGTGCGATGCTTGTGAAGCTGCTTCAAAAAGCATCAAGGACCCAACTGCCGTACTGATTGATGAATTGGTAGAAAAGATCATTAATGTCCAGATGAGCAATGGACAATATATGAATTCTGATATTACTTTTAAGGAAATTCAGACCATCAAAAAAGTCATCAAAAAGAAATTAAACAATATATATCACCTCCGAATTGAATATCCGGAATAAGTCAATCATACATTAAACTTAAAACTCAACTTATGAAATCCATATTATCATGTATAATGTTCTTCCTGGTCAGCCTGATTGTGTCATCCCAGGATATTCATATACCGGCCGATACAACTGTCGTCACAAATCATACAACGACCATCAAGGGACAAAAAATAAGCTATTCGGCAACCACAGGTACTCAACCAGTTTGGGACAAAGATGGAAAGGCGATCGCTACTTTGTACTATACCTATTATAAAAGGAGCAATGCCGGTGCATTGGCCAGCAGGCCATTGGTCATTTCTTTTAACGGGGGCCCGGGCTCAGCTTCTGTCTGGATGCATATTGCTTACACCGGGCCCAAGGTGTTGAAAATTGATGAGGAAGGTTATCCGCAACAGCCGTATGGCGTAAGGAACAATGAGCATTCAATTCTGGATATAGCAGATATTGTTTATGTAAATCCGGTCAATACCGGGTATTCCAGACCGATCACTGCAGAAGGCAAGGAAGTTAAAAAAGAAACATTTTTCGGGATCAATGCTGATATCAAGTATTTGGCAGGTTGGTTGAATACTTTTGTAAACAGGCATAACAGGTGGTTATCACCAAAGTTTTTGATCGGGGAAAGTTATGGAGGAACAAGGGTTTCCGGTTTGGCCCTGGAACTTCAGGAAAGACAATGGATGTATTTAAATGGTGTGATCATGGTATCACCTGCCGACTACAGGTTTTTTGAATCTGACCCTGCCATTTCATCTGCTTTGAACTTACCCTATTTTACCGCAGCAGCCTGGTATCATAAAATGTTGCCCGATGCAATTCAGCAAAAGGACCTGCTTGATATCCTGCCCGAATCTGAAGATTATGCAGTCAATATGCTGATGCCTGCCTTGGCAAAAGGCGGATCACTTTCTTTGCAGGAAAAAGAAAAAGTGGCCGAAAAAATTTCTTATTATTCAGGTTTGTCGACCAAATCGATCATGGAGAACAACCTGGATGTTCCTACCCGGTTTTTTTGGAAGGAATTATTGAGGGATAAGTCGGGCCAAACCATTGGAAGACTTGATTCGAGGTATTTAGGTCTTGATAAGACCCTTGCCGGTGATGGCCCGGATTACAGTGCGGAATTGACTTCCTGGCTTCATTCATTTACACCGGCGATCAATTATTATATCAGGGAGCATTTGAATTTTAAGACCGATGTTAAATACAATATGTTTGGAAGTGTGCGCCCGTGGGATAACAGAAATAACAATACAAGGGATGATTTGCGAAAAGCCATGGCTGAAAACCCCTACTTGAATGTATTGTTCCAATCAGGATACTACGATGGGGCAACCACCTATTTCAATGCCAAATACACGATGTGGCAAATGGATCAAAGTGGAAGCCTTCAAGACAGAATGTCTTTTAAAGGATATAGAAGTGGCCATATGATGTATCTCAGAAAAGAAGATCTGCAATCGGCCAATGACGATTTAAGAGATTTTATAGAAAAGTCGTCACCAAAAGGAAAATCAGCAAAATATGAATAAAAGTCAAACAGGCAGATCCTTTTGACTTCCTGAAAAAAGAGCCAGGACAAGAATCCTCTTAGGTTGGCTCTTTTTTTTATATTTAGAAATATTTAAAATATCTGTATATGAAAATTAATAGATGGCTTGCTTTAAGCCTACTGGTTGTTTTGGTTGCTTGTCAGAAAGACAGGTCTGAAGCGGAAATTCAAGATCCTGCAGAAATAAGATCAGGGTTTTCTAAACTGCTTGATGAATATTATGACGGAACCATGGCGCTGGACCCTCTTAAAGCGACTTCTGCAGGCGATGGCAGGTTTAATGCAGTCTTCCCGAATTATTCATCGACTGCCTACAAGGACAGCAGTATTGCGTTTTATTCCAGGTTTAAAGCCAGGGCCGAAAAGGTCGAGAGCAAATACCTCTCTGCCAATGATTCAATGAGCAGATCTGTTTTATTATGGGATTGCAATATCAATTTGGAGCGTTTGAAATTCAGAGAAGAGCTGTTTCCGATCGATCAGATGTGGAGTAGGAATTTATTGATGGGACAATTTGCCGGCGGAAGCAGTGCCCAGCCTTTTGAAACAGTCGAAGACTATGAGAATTGGTTGAAAAGGCTTGACGGATTCGTGATTTGGTTGCAAACGGCAGAAGAAAGAATGAAAGAAGGCGCCAGTATCAGGTATATTTTGCCAAGCGCGTTGATCCTGAAAGTACTGCCTCAATTAAAGGCCATGACCAACAAGAACATTGACCAACATCTATTTTATACACCTGTCAAGAATTTTCCCAAATCATTTAGCCAGGAGGATAAGGACAGGTTAGAACAGGCTTATAGCAACATGTTAAAAGAAAGGCTCATACCGGCATTTATAAGCCTTCACGATTATGTAAGCACCGACTATTTGCAAGCTGGCAGGAATTCCAGTGGTATCGATGGGATTCCCAACGGCGATCAGTTCTATCAATTCGCAATAAAGAGATATACAACTACAAATTTATCCGCCAAGGAGATACACCAAATTGGTCTGGATGAGGTGGCCCGAATTTTATCAGAAATGGAAATGGTCAAGCAGGAAGTAGGTTTTAAGGGTGGTATAATAGCATTCTTTGATCATGTCAGGGATAACAAAAAATTAATGCCATTTACTACTCCGGAGCAGGTCCTTGAGAATTTTAACAGCATTCATAACAGGATGAAGCCAAAATTAAAAGCGTATTTCTCAGAGGAACCGAAAACCGGTTTTGTCGTAAAAAGAACAGAACCTTTCAGAGAGGCTTCTGCCAGTGCCGAATATAATCTGGGTTCTTTAAAAGATAACAGGCCAGGTGTTTTTTATGTCCCTATACCAGATGCATCACAATATAATACCTATAGTGATGAGTCCTTGTTTTTGCATGAAGCCATACCCGGACATCATTATCAAATAGCACTGAGTCAGGAGAACGATTCATTGCCAAAATTCAGAAAAATTTTATGGTACAGTGCTTATGGAGAAGGTTGGGCCCTCTATGCGGAGTCTCTTGGAAAAGAGTTAGGGCTTTACCAGGATCCTTATCAGTATTTTGGTAATTTGAGCTCAGAAATGCACAGGGCTATTCGACTGGTTGTCGATACCGGCTTGCATGCCATGGGTTGGACAAGGGAACAGGCGATTCAGTATTCTCTTGAAAACGAAGCTGAGCCAAAGGCCAGTATAATAAGTGAAATTGAAAGATATATGGCAAATCCCGGGCAGGCCTTGTCTTATAAAATTGGTCAGTTAAAGATCATGGAATTGAGAAACAGGGCAGAACAGGCACTAGGCAAAGCCTTTGACATCAAGGAATTTCACCACATTGTTTTACAAACAGGCTGTATTCCCCTTGCCATCCTGGAAGAGCAGATAAACCAATGGATCAAATTAAAAACCGAAGGATAAAGGCCATTCCTGAAAGGAAGACGCTATAAGCTAATCAGCTCATATGTAGGTAGGTAAGAAAGTCAAAAAACCTCATGATTCAATAAAACCCGTTTTTTTTCGTTTAGATTTAAGCGAAGAATATGATTGTCAGCAAGCTATTGATAATTTTCATGGGCCGGTTGCCTATGGAACTTAATGCCTTATAGTAATGGATTACCGGGATAAAATAGTTTAGTAAGGGGTTGTTTTGCAGTTCCGATGATTTTTTATATTTTGCCAAATCTTTAAACAGTAACATAATTTGTATGAAAAGGAGTGTTAATATTAAGTATTTCCTGCTTATTATTTTCTTTGTTCTAAACAGCTTTAGTGTATCAACATCCATAAAAGACAAAAATTATGGAGCCATTGCCGAAGTAGAAAGTTTGAATAGGGATGAGCCTTTGGTTTTTTATCCGGAGGAAACGACGCTTAAAGTGAATCAAAAACTTGATTCTCTCTTCAAACGTTACAACAAAAGGCATGATTTTCATGGTAGTGTGATTGTTGCTCAACAGGGTAAGGTTATTTTCAAGAATCACTATGGTTATGCCGATTTTAAACAAAAAACTAAAATTGACAACAATTCTGTCTTTCAACTAGCTTCTGTCTCAAAACAATTCACGGCAACTGCAGTGATGATCTTATATGAAGAAGGAAAGTTAGACCTTGACGATAAGGTGATCAAATTCTTCCCTGATTTCCCATATCAGGAGGTGACCATAAGGCAACTGATGAACCATACTTCAGGCCTGCCAAAATATTTTTGGTTGGCAGAGCATAAATGGGATCAGGAGCATGCACCTTCCAACAAAGAAATGATGGATATGATCAGTAAGCATGATGTTCAGCGGTTTTTTAGTCCCGGAGCGAATTTTGATTATTCCAATACGGGCTATTTTGTTTTGGCTTCTGTCGTCGAAAAGGTAACTGACAAAAATTTTGGAGATTTCCTTGAGGAAAGGATTTTTAAACCCTTGCATATGAAAAACACTTTTGTTTACCGATATGAACTGGACAATGTCCAGGAGGGGCAACTGGATGGATACAGGATTTACAGAAGACGATGGCATGCTAAAATTGGAGGAACCGTTAATGATGCCATTGTAGGAGACAAGAACGTTTACTCTACCACGGAAGATATGTTAAAATGGATCCAGGGATTAAATTCTGGGAAGGTCATTTCTAAAAACAGTTTGGCTGAAATGTATACCTGCGGTCAAACCAAATACAAGAGAAAAGTGCCTTATGGCTTTGGTTTCAGGATCAAAGAAGGTGAAAATGATAAGGTGATCTATCACAATGGAAAATGGAATGGCTTTAGTACTTCACTGATGCAATATCCTGAAGAGGACCTTGTTGTGATCACATTGGAACACTCGAATTATAACTCAATGAAAACCTTAAATCAAAAGGTAAAGGATATCGTAGATACCGATTTTAGCCTACCGGCTTATTAACATTCCCGATCAGTACCTTATTTAAAAACCTTTAAAGTTCAATATTTACATCCACTTGCTTGTTGAGGATATCTTCAATTGTTTCCCGCTCCCGGATCAAATAATCCTGACCCTTATAAACCAACACTTCAGCTGGCCTGTATCGTGAATTGTAATTGGAGGCCATGGAATAGCAATAAGCTCCTGCATTTTTAAAACTCAGGATATCGCCTTCTTTGATCTCGCAGATCTGTCGGTTGGTTCCAAAGGTGTCAGTCTCGCAGATATACCCCACAATGGTGTAGAACCTTTTTTTGCCTTCAGGATTTGAGATGTTGACAATATGATGATATGAATCATAGAACATAGGACGGATCAAATGATTTAAACCACTATCTACACTGGCAAATACGGTAGATGTCGTTTGCTTGACCACATTTACATGCGCCAGGAACTGACCAGCTTCGCTCACAAGAAATTTGCCTGGTTCAAACATCAAGGTTAGTTCTCTGCCAAATTCCTTGCAAAATTCGTTAAACCTTTTGGACAATTTTTCACCGAGCTCTTCTATATCGGTTTGTATATCACCCTCTTTGTAGGGTACTTTAAAGCCACTGCCGAAATCAATATATTCGAGGTTTTCAAATGAGGCTGCAACATTAAAAAGTATTTCAGTAGCCCTTAAAAATGCGTCGATATCATAAATGTCAGAGCCCGTATGCATATGCACGCCAGTAATGAGCATACCGGTATTTTCAACGACCCTGTGGATATGCGGCAGTTGGTGAATGGATATTCCAAATTTAGAATCGATATGGCCTACAGAGATCTTTTTATTGCCACCAGCCATTACATGCGGGTTCATCCTGATGCAAACCGGGACCTCGGGGTATTTTTGCCCAAATTGTTCCAAAATAGAGATATTATCGATGTTGATCTGAACACCGAGGCTCATGGCCTGTTCTATTTCTTCCAATGATACGCCATTAGGGGTAAAAATGATGTCACTTGGTTCAAATCCCGCTTTTAAACCCAATTGAACTTCCTGAACAGAAACGGTATCCAAACCCGCATTTAAAGAATTGAAAATTTTAAGTACGCTAATATTTGAAAGCGCCTTGGCTGCATAGTTTATTTTTAAATTTTTAACTGATGCAAATGCATTTGTAAGTTTGTTGTATTGGGAAATGATCTTTTCAGCATCATATACATACAAAGGGCTTTCATATTTTTTAGTGAGCGAGATCAAAAACTCGTTGGTCATAGTAATAACATTTAAG
>JBFFLO010000006.1:0-21900 GCA_041554895.1 Lutimonas sp.
ATGCAGCAATAAACAAAGAGCTATCTGGCCTCTATACCAAATTTTCCAATAATGTGCTTCACGATGAAGAAAATTACATCACTTATTTGACAGAGGACCAATTGGGAGGTTTGTCAGAAGGTTTTATCAAATCAGCAGCAAAAATTGCTGCCGACAACGGACAGGAAGGTAAATACGCCATTACCAATACAAGATCTTCAATGGATCCGTTTTTGACTTATTCAACGGAGAGAGATATCCGCAAGGATGTTTGGACAAACTACTATTCCCGAGGCGACAATGGCGACGAATATGACAATAATGAATTGATCAGTGAGATTTTAAAATTACGCAGGGAAAGGGTAGAGTTACTGGGTTATAAAAATTATGCAGAATGGCGTTTGCAAGACAGGATGGCAAAAACACCGGAAAATGCCATGGGGCTGATGGAAGCAGTTTGGCCGGCCGCTATTGCCAGAGTCGCAGAAGAAGTTGCGGATATGCAAGCAGTTGCTGATAAAAATGGAGACAACATCACTATTGAACCATGGGATTATCGTTATTATGCCGAAAAGGTAAGGAAAGTAAAATATGATTTGGATTCTGATGAGGTAAAACAATACCTGCAATTAGATAAATTAACAGATGCCATGCATTATGTTGCAGGACGATTATTTAATTATAAGTTTACCCCCGTCCCTGAAGGTACCGTGCCGGTTTTTCATGAAGATGTAAAGGTTTGGGAAGTTACGGACAAGGATTCCGGTAAAAATATTGGCCTTTGGTATCTTGATCCATATGCAAGACAGGGAAAAAGATCCGGAGCCTGGGCAACAACTTACAGAAGTCATACTACCTTTGACGGAGAGAAAAATGTGCTGGCTTCGAACAATTCTAATTTTATCAAACCAGCTCCGGGAGAGGCCTTATTGGTTTCTTGGGATGATGCCACAACCTTTTTCCATGAATTTGGCCATGCACTGCACTTCTTCTCATCCAATGTTAGGTATCCTACCTTAAACGGAGGAGTAAGAGATTATACAGAATTTCAATCACAATTATTGGAGCGCTGGTTATCTACAGATGAGGTGATCAATGAGTTTTTGGTACATAATAAGACTGGAGAACCAATTCCCAAAGAATTGGTCACAAAAATTAAAAAGGCCTCGACATTTAATCAAGGCTTCTCAACAACTGAATATTTGGCCTCTGCCATTATGGATATGAAACTTCACCTGGCAGATCCTGCGAATATTGACGTAGATAAATTTGAGCGAGAAACCTTAACGGAACTAAAAATGCCCAAAGAATTGCCAATGCGTCACAGAACGCCTCATTTTGGGCATGTTTTCTCAGGAGAAGGTTATGCCACTGCATATTACGGATATATGTGGGCGGATGTACTGACTGCGGATGCTGCTGAAGCATTTTCAGAAGCTCCCGGTGGATTCTATGACAAGGAGGTTGCAGAAAGGCTCGTGAAGTATCTTTTTGCCCCAAGAAATTCTATAGACCCGGCAGACGCCTATCGCATGTTTAGAGGCAGGGATGCCAAAATTGAAGCCTTGATGAGAGACAGAGGTTTTCCTGTAACTACAGAACAGTAGTTTTGTAACGAAGATAAAATGCTTATAAGTAGCAAAAAAACCTCAGTTTAACTGAGGTTTTTTTCTATGGAAGGAATTCCTGTTTCACAGCGGATCTGTTCGCTGGTTTTCAAAGACATTAATAGGCTGGTTATTTGCATTTTGGTTGGGATAGATGGTTTATTTTTAAAATCCAAAAATTAATAAAAATTGTATCTTTAACAGGTTCACCATTAACCTGTAAAACTCATCAAAATGTCCAGACTTACTTCACTCGTTTTTTTTCTATTCTTTTTTGTTTCAACATATGGCCAGTCTGAAATTTATGAGCTCCGCGTTTATGAAATGGAGTTCTTTAAACCGGCCAATATGCTGCATGATTATTTTCAAAAGGCACTTATCCCTGCCTTAAATCGCCAGGGAATCAATAATGTTGGGGCTTTTGAAGAACTGGGCGAGGCGCTGCCCAAGAAAATATACCTGCTTATTTCTTATCCTAACATGCAAGCGCATCAAGAAACGGCCGATCAATTGGACAAAGATGCACAGTTCCGATCGGATGCGGCATTTTATATGAAAGCTCCCTCTGATCAGATACCATTTAAACGTGTCGAAAGTACTTTTATCAGATCAACTAAAGGTTTTCCTGGTTTGGTCAAACCAGCTGAAGGTTCAGAAGTATTTGAGCTGAGAATTTATGAGAGTTATAACGAAGATGCTTTGCGAAGAAAAGTAAAAATGTTTAACGATAGTGAATTTGCTATTTTTAAAGACGTCGGGCTCAATACTGTTTTTTTTGGAGCAAATATCTCGGGTGATCAGATGCCCTGCCTAACCTATTTACTGGCCTTTAAGGATATGGAAGAACACAAGTTGGCCTGGTCCAAATTTGGTCCGCATCCTGAGTGGCAGCGTATCGTGAACCTCGAAGAATATGCAGACGCCATGAATAGCATAACACGCGTGTTCTTGAAACCTTTGGGCTATTCACAATTATAGTTGATCTATTTTTTCAGGATTGGGTTTTTTCACAAAAAAAGGTCAATTCCCTTTAAAATTTATCTTTTGTTTTTGGTTATTATTTCGTAAATTTAAGTGAAATTTAATATTAATGATCATGGCTGATATTAAATTTAAAAGCAAAAACACGAAAGAAATTGAGTTCTCTAAAGAACTAAAAAAGCGTATTCGTGATTATTTCAAAAATTCGGATATCTCAACTCACGGTGATGCCAGAATGCACTTTAAAACATTGGTTATGTTGGGATTATATTTGGTTCCATTCCTGATGTTGTTATTTATCGTGGACTCTCCATGGATTGCCTTGATTTTAGTAATAATAATGGGTATTGGTGAAGCTGGAATTGGAATGTCAGTGATGCACGATGGCGCTCATGGGGCCTATTCAAATAAAAAGTGGGTAAATACTTTTGCAGCTTCAAGTATGTTCTTGTTGGGCAGCACTACGATCAACTGGAAAATCCAACATAACGTCAATCACCATACTTATACAAATATTTATAATTATGATCCTGATATATCAACAAAGGCTGTCATTCGCCTGAGTGACCATGCTCCATTAAAAAAATACCATCGTTTTCAAAAATATTATGCTTTTCCCTTATATGGCTTAATGACTTTGTTAAAGTTGTTTGGTGAAATCAATGTTTTCATGGGTTATTTCAGGGGAGGTCAGGTAAAAAGAATGAATGCCGACCCGATTAAGGAACTGGTAAAATTGATCCTGACTAAAATTATTTACTTGTTTGTCATTATTGGTTTACCCTTACTGTTGACGGATTTTTCAATTTGGCAGATCTTAATTGGTTTTACGGTCATACACTTGGTAGCTGGGATGATTATGAGTACCATATTTCAAATGGCGCATGTGGTCATGGGCGTTTATCAGCCTGTTCCCAGCAATGGGATCGTAAATAATAAAAGATTGGTGCACCAGCTTCAAACCACTGCAGATTTTGGTAAAAAAAGTGGTTTGCTTAGTTGGTATATAGGAGGGTTGGATTTTCAGGTAGAACACCATTTATTTCCGAATATTTGTCACATTCACTATGCAGCTATTGCCCCAATAATAGAAAAAACCACATCAGAATTTGGTATAAAATATAACAACAACCATACTTTTATACATGCTTTGGTTTCTCATTTTAAAAGATTAGAGCAGTTGGGTCAAAATTTAAAATCCTGAAAAACACTCAATCAGGGGCTATACAAGTCACATCTGAGTAATTCTTTCGTTCAGGGACAATACAGTTAATTATTTTCAATAAATTTATTGGCACTTTTAACCTATCGCGTAACGACCAAATGCCCGAGTGTGATTTGTTATGCTTTTGAATCAGGATGCTTAGCACGTCTGGAGCAAACCTTTTAAACTGTCTTTAATCAGCCGTGAAAAATAAAAATTTAAAAAACAATAAATGAAGCATTTACGATTAACCTTTTTTTTACTTCTCGCTTGTGTATTTGTATCCTTCTCGCAGGATAAACCCGCTTATCAGTTGTATAAAAATAATGGAAAGGTTGCCAAATACGATAAAATGATTAAAGACCTGGCCAAAAGCGACATGGTCTTTTTTGGTGAATATCACGGTAATCCTATTTCCCATTGGTTGCAATTAGAGATGAGCAAGAGTTTTTACGAGATCAAAGGAGAAAAGTTATTCTTTGGTGCTGAAATGTTCGAAAATGGGAACCAGCTGGTAATCAACGAATATTTGAAAGGATTATACACTGAGGATAAAATGCTTCCTGAGGTTACGCAACTATGGCGCAATTATAAAACCGATTATAAACCCTTACTTGAATTTGCCAAAGAAAAGAAACTGCGTTTTATTGCAACGAACATTCCCAGAAGATATGCTTCAATGATCAATAACATGGGGATAGATGCCTTAAAGGAATTAAGCCCAGAAGCCTTAAAAATGATTGGCCCTGACCTGGAAAAGTATTTTGATCCAACAGTGAAGGCCTATGCCGAGATGGCTGATATGATGGAAGGGCATGTTCCGCCTAATATGTTGAATATTCAAACTGCTCAAGCTTCGAAAGATGCCACAATGGCTCATTTTTCTCTTCAGAATTATATGCCCGAAGATTTTTTGTTTCATTTTCAAGGATACTATCATTCTAACTATGGGCAAGGAATCATATGGTGGATCAATAAAATTCAACCAGGCTTTAAAATAAAATCAGTTACTACCCTAACAGAATCAGAATGGGAAGAGATGACCGATGATGAAAAGGCTACAATCGCCAATTACATCATCGTCGTATCAGATAGCATGACATTGACAAGATGATGAGGACTAAAAATATTTCAAATTTGGGAAGCTTGGTGATTGATTTGGGAAAATTAAAAATCTATTTTTTGTTTTCCATATGCTTACTGGTTGCATGTACAAAAAACAAGGAAGCATTATCATTAGAAACAAACGATTTTTGCTCGAATATCCATAGAAATGACAGCATCAGTTTATCTAAGGAATTAGAGGGTTTAACTGACCTGATGAAAACCAAAACAGGGGTGTATGTTCTGGAAGATGGTTCCGGTTCAATGGTTTCCAGAGCCTGGCTCACTGAATATGCAGAAGAAACAATTGATATCCAGTATTTTATTTTTTCAACGGATAACGTAGGCCTTATTGCCTGTGATTATTTGGTCAGGGCGGCAGACCGAGGGGTGAAAGTTAGAATTCTGGTTGATGATATTATGGTAGATGCGAAGTTGGAAGATATTTTAACATTGGATTCACATCAAAATATCAGCGTAAAAATATACAACCCCGGTTTCAATCTGGGAAAAAGTATCATCGGCAAGGCCAAAAAGGTTTTAACCGATTTTAGATCTGTAAACCAGCGGATGCATAACAAAACCTTTATAGTTGACAATAAGGTTGTTATCACAGGAGGGCGAAATATTGCAGATGAATATTTCGATTACGACCATGAATATAATTTTAGAGACCGGGACGTGTTATTCCTTGGAAAAGCGACCAAAAGTGTAGGAAGTTCCTTTAACGAATTTTGGAGCCATTCGCTCAGTGTTGCTGTCAATGAACTAAGTGATGAACTTACAGATAAACTCAAAGATGAGGACAAATTCGCAAGACTGCATGAATATGCCTGTAACCCTGAAAATTTCTGGCCCCAGATCAGGACAAGGATAGAGCAAATGCCGATCGCTTTTAGAACCTTAAAAAACTCAGGGGATTTTATATGGGTGGATGAAGTTGATTTCGTTTCAGATTTACCCGGTAAAAACGATGGGCAAAGCGGCCTGGGTGGAGGCGGTATATCTACTAGTGCCCTCATTGAATTGGTGAAAAACGCAAAACAATCGCTTGATATCCAAACACCTTATCTGATTACTTCTGAACTTAGCCAAAACCTGTTTAGAGAAGCTGTTCAGCGAGGTGTAAAAATCAGGATATTGACAAACAGCCTTGCGTCGACTGACAATGTAGAGGCATTTAGCAGTTACCAAAGCGACAGAAAAACACTGCTCCAAACTGGAGTGAGAATTTATGAATTCCGCCCCGATGCTGCTGAACGGACCAGGATTATGACAGGTGAATTACAAAGAACCTTGGATCATAAGCCTATTTTTGGTCTCCATGCCAAATCGATGGTAGTCGATGGTGAAATAACAGTCATAGGAACTTTTAATTTGGATCCCCGAAGCGCCAATTTAAACACAGAATGTATAACGGTTATTCATTCAGAAAAAATTTCAGAGAAGGTGTTAAAAGGTATGGAAGAAGAGTTTAAAGCTGAAAATTCATGGGAAACTACTGTCGACTTTAACCCTGACTCCGAAGTAAGCAATTTGAAGAGGGTTAAAACCTGGACACGAAAAATCCTTCCCAAGGATATTTTATAAAAATTAATAAGGGCTTAAACAATAAGTTGTTCATTAGTTAAAACCCGACCTTTCTTTTCAGTACATTTTCTTCCTGGATAATGATTTTATCGAGGAAATGAGCCACTTTGTTCGTGATAAAATTTTCATTGATTTCATTTGGATTGAAACTTCCTATCTCATTGATGTCTTCTTCTGCAACAATATCAAGATCAGCAGGATAAATTATAAATACTGCGATGTCTCCATTATACTTTTGTGAAAATACCAAAGCAGCACCCTTTAAAAATTCAAAATCAGCAGACTCATCTAATTTTTTGGCAAGTGAAGTTGGGAAAGTACTAAAAGTAATATTGATAGCGCTGTTGTTCATCAACCAGTCGAGTTGTTGTACCTTCCATCCGATGTCAAAACTGACTTGTATTTCATTTAGTGTTTTAAGCAAAAGAGGTAAAGTATATTCTCTCCATTGTTTTCTTTTTTCCAACACTTTCTCAAGTGAATTAACATAATCATTGACCGATTTTTTTAATATGTTGTTTTCCATGATCTATATTTTTTAGAAGCAAATCAAAGAAGGATATGCTGCCTGGATTTTGAAATTACCTTTTCATGCATCCCGACCTAACCTAAGACACTCTTAAATTTATCAGGATTATGGACTTGCTGCATTGATTACAATCATTTTAATTATTGATTGCAATCAAAAAAACTCATATAAATCTTGCCATTATATGATTATTTGACCCATTTAGTTGTAAAAAAAACCTTAACTTATAGTGAAATAAATACGCAATGAAGATTTTGTATGTTGCATTAGTTGCACTGTTTATAGCCTCCTGTAATTGGGTAAGTTCAAAAAATGAAAATATCGTAGCTGACAATCCATATCTTGTGGGAACATGGGAAGGACAGGGGAGGTTGATGGATACCGATGTAAATGAAAAAATTGGTGATATCAAGATTAAAATAGTTATCGATAGTGATCAAAAAATAACACTCAGCGTTGGGGAGGTCATGGCTGAAAATATAAAAATTGAAAGGGCTAGTTATGGTTTTGATATTTTTGGAGAATTGCATAAGGAAATCAGTACGACATATCCATTGGGCAAATCCTATATTATAATTTTACTTATTTTACCCAAAGAGGATAGGGATAAAACGGATCTTTCCTTGGCTAACTTTCATTTAAAAACCAATTATTTCTTTGACTTCAGTATGCGAGTTGGAGGTGTAGCGCTTGAAAAACACACACAATAACTGCTTTTAAAAAAACTAATTATACTGTTTTTACATCTACAACCGGATCTCTTTCCCGCTGCTTTTTGATCGGATATTTTCTGCCATTTAAAAATTTTCCAATAAAGGTCGATCTAACGAAATAATGATAGGTCACCAGGCAAATCCCGGAAGTAACCAGTAAAACGAAGACAAATTTGGCATCGGCCGGAATACCCCAGTTCACAATAAAGGCCGGTAATAAAATAGTAAAGGTTAAATGAAGAAGGTAAATCCAGTAGGAGGCATCTGAATTATAGCGCATTAAATAGGAATGTTGACTTCCATACCGAATGAAAAGACCCGTGATCGAAAAAATAAAGAGCCAAACAACCAGAGAATTGATAATGGTGGCTTCAAGCTCGTCTACTGATGAACGCAAAATAAATTTACCTGTGAATAAAATAAGTGCCAAAATCAAAAAGGTCCAGTCGTATTCTTTAAAGGTGTCTAACTTTTCTTTTGATTTGAACAGTACCCATCCGATACCATAAAAGAAGAAGTAAAATATAAAGGTATTGAAATCAGGAATCCAGTCAGTGGAGGTTGCAACCCAACTGCTTCCCATAATAAATAATAAAACAATGGTTAAGGCAGAAAAAACCAAAACTTTAAGTATTGGCCTTTCTATGATCCAGTTGAAAACCTGTGTGGTTTTTTTTGTAAACGATTCAAATTGATTGAAAAGAAGGCCCAGCAAATATGACGCCACAGTGATCAGAAACAAGTAGTACAGAAACCAGAGATGGTTCGTTGAACCAGGCAACCAGTTTATCAATATATTGAAAGGCTCCATTGCTGCCATTAAAGGATTTGTATTGCCATCGAATACAGCATTGGTATAAATAGCTGCAAATTTGATCGTTGGAGCCAGGATCAGGATGAATACGATAAACGGGTAAAGAATTCGGTCAATTCTATTCTTGAACATTTTTTTCGGGCTTCTTTCAAAAAACAACATTGCTCCAAAAAATCCGGCTACAACAAAAAATATGGGCATTCTAAAAGCATGAATGAATAAGACTACATAATCCATAAACAGACTTGTGCTTTCGGGATCTTTGAGTGGCCAGTGGTATCCTGGGAAAGTACCATAGGTAACAGCCGAATGAATAACCAATCCCAAAAGCATCATTATAGCTCTTAAAGAATCTAAGGCATGAATTCTTTCTGTTTTACTGGCATTAGAAGATAAGCTCATTTAATTTGATTTTTTCAAGAAGCATAAGATTAAGAATACTGTGGTATATTAACGAGCCCCTTAGGACGAAATAGCTCAAATAGTGTCCTAAGCTCATTGATTATTTATCGAAAGGAATGGAAATAAAAAGTGCCCTATTTAAATAAGCAAAAAGGTTTCTGATTATGTCAACTAATATGAATAGATTTGCCGTCAATTTGAAAATAGCAGGTATGAAGCGCATTAATGAATATAAAAAACTCTTTAAAGTAGAAGGGCCGATTAATTTGAAAGAATTAAAAACCACTTACAGAGGGTTGGTAAAAGAATGGCATCCTGATAAATTTCAAAACGAAGACGAAAAGGAAGAAGCGGGTATAGTAAGCCAGAAGATCATTGATGGATATCATTTTTTGGTAAGTATTGCTCCGGAAACCAAAGAATCAAACGCAGAAGAATACCTTACTACCATAACTGAATCACAGGTGGCAGATTTTTATCATAAAAGTATGCGCTTAGAGGTTACATTTACCGATGGTAATACTTACGAATATTTTGGCGTAAACCATAAATTGTTTAACAAATTTGCGAACAGCAGGTCCCTGAATAATTTTGGAAAAAGAAATATTTTCAATTCTTTTCTCTACAGAAAGTCAAAGAAGGCTTCAGTAATGGCCTAATTATCAGCCCTTGGAATTGAAGGGTACGTAAATGAGGAACTCACAAATGAGGGCCTGACCTCCAATTACTCATCACCTCGGAAGTGAGGGCTTCACCTCCGATCACCTCAAATACATCATTTTCAGGGAAGATTTTATGATCTGAAAGGTTTGGATTATATTTGAGAGATGGAACAACTAACCCTTACCACCCCGGCACTTTTGTTTTCGGCAATTTCTTTGATCATGCTGGCTTATACCAATCGTTTTTTGGCTTATGCGGCAGTTGTAAGAAATCTTCATGACAAGTATAAAAAAAATCAAAATCAGGTTTTTATCAGGCAGATAAAGAACCTGCGACAGCGTCTTTATTTGACTCGTGCCATGCAGATCTTTGGTATCAGTAGCCTCTTATTGTGCGTATTGACCATGTTTTTGATTTATATTGAACAGCATACCGTGGCCGTATGGATTTTTGGAATGGCACTTCTGCTTTTAATCATATCTTTAGGATTGTTAATTAGGGAGATACAGATTTCTGTGGAGGCGCTTGAGTACCATCTCAGTGATCTGGAGCAAGGCAAAGAAGCATGAAGGCAATATAGGCACTTTTCAATGGGAAGTTATTTCAATACCATGTACTATGCTGATCCCGAAGAAGGACTCCCAGGTACATTGATGAAGCAAACATTGGATACCAAAGTCGATCATTCAGGTTGGAAATTCTGCCAGATAACTGGCCAGGCAACTGCTAATTGAGCTTTTTGGAGCAATTCCGTTTTGATAGAGTCGCAATGAGACTTAAAATCAACAGACCATAAAAAAACCCCTATCATATTATAACAGGGGTTTGCAAACAAGTGTTAAGTCAAAATACGAGGGGGTATTCTTTTTATGTTCTGGATTTAAAAAGGTCAACATAAAAAAGAATATTTTTTTCAAATAAATTGGAAGTTCTATTTGTTTATCAAAAATTTTAAACTGTAAAGTGTTGTAAATAAAGCGCAGGCAGTTTCAAAAGTTGCAGTTTTGTCTAGGGCTTAATGAGTTCTTTGAGTTCCTTAATTCGCTTTTCTTTCTCGGGTTGTCTTTTTTTGATCGCAAAATCAGTATGGTAGGTATGGGCTTCAAGAAATTTTACCTGTATTTTATTCCAGTCATTTTTATTTTTTAGACCTATGGTTAATTTCAGTTCCTTGTATAAATTATCACTGATTTCATAAAAGTCTGATCTCCCCAGGTAATCAAGGTCTATGTCACAAATCATTTTTTCCAATAAAGTATTGGGTTTTTGAGGCACTTCTGTAGATAAAATAAGCCCGACTATAACATCTATATCTTCAGTTTTAAAATCAAAATTAGTTAAAAGATCCCTGGCAATCTCAGTACCCTTATGCTCATGATTGATTGTTGATTCAGTAAATCCTATATCGTGAAATAATACGCCAAGGCGGAGAATTTGAGCATCATGGCGACTTATCTTAATGTTTTTTAAATAAAGGTCACAAGTCTTTAGCGCATCAAGCGTGTGATGTACCCCATGATAATAAAGATCCTTTGAAAGCTTTTTATGAAGAATCTCAAGAATTGTCTTTCGCAATGTATTATATCCTTTCATAGCAAATTGAACATATCAAACCGTTAATAACCAAAAAGCTAATGCGATAAGTACAAAAATAAAACTCAGACCAAAAAATTTGATAGATTTATGGACACAAAGAAATTTTTGATCTATGATTTTGCTTTCTATATGAATTTGCTGGCTCAATTGCTCATAAATCTCTTCACCCTGGCAAATTTCCATAAGTCTTTTTGAATAAGCTTTAACATCACCAAAGGCGTATACAGCATCTCGAAAGAAAAAAACATTTTTCTCATATTTCAACTCAATTTGAGGTTTAAAACACTTGAAACAGTAATAAATTGAGACCAATACGCAAGCCATCCATAAAAAAGCAATTACTACAAAAACCTTGCTTGATTGAATAATGGGCTGAAATTGCTCGATACGATCTATAAAAAGACCTATGATTAAACTGTGGAATGAAAATATGATACCCGCCTTTAATTCTGAGGCGCGAATTAGCTTTTCAAGACGCTCCAATTGCTCCCAATAATTATTTGGATCCTGTCTCATGTTATACTTTGATTTAGTGAGTTAATCACGCTAAAGTTAACATAAAACTTTTAAACTTTAAACTTTTACAGGTATTTGGCCTTTGGTTTTGGTTTTAGTGACGAATTACATTTTCATCATACCCTTATTCTTTACATCAATTTCATCCCTATATTCAGAACCAAAATCGATCCTTTAGAAACTCATAAGTGTCAATGCTCCAGTAAGTAAAAGCATTGCCCCGGGCTTTCCCCGATTGGTTATATTTATGGGCCCTTTTCAACTATATATTGCATATTAGGGCCCCTTGTTATTGAAAAAACTGGAATGGATCTCTGCTTCACCCACAGGTTCCCTGCCGGTGCAGATCCTGCCGTATTTTCCGAATTTGTTTTCCCAGTAGCCTGCAAAAATCGGTTTTTCATTTCTTAGAATATCAACTATATAGGGAAATTTATAAATTGGATATTGAATATAAAAGCGATCAAAATCAACGGCATCGATAATATCTCCTTCTTCTTCGAAGAATTGTAAAACACCAATTACCTCATCCGCTTTGTCGTATAAATTGATCGTAGTAAAGCTCCTGTGTTTTTGAGAACCTGAGTCAAGAAAAATACGGTATGATTTTATTTCAGTGTACATAATTACATTTTTTTTAAAAACTTAAACTAAAAAAAAATAACTATATGTGAAATGACAGTGATCAATCGATAATTTGATTATCGTCAATAGCAATCCATACCAAAAGCAGGCTTACATTTCGGAGTTAACTGAAGAAGTTGTCTTTTCGGATTTTAGTGGTGAATTCTTTTTGCCAGATTTTGGCCCCATCACGAAATACATTTTTAACTTACCTTTGTTTTTTGCTTGAATTTCCCCTCGGTATGCACATTCGAATTCGTCTTTGATCAGTTCGTAAGTACTATCCGATATATTTACCTTACCAGGTAAAGAAGTTGATTCCATTCTGGAGGCTATATTTACTGTGTCACCCCAGATGTCATAAGCGAATTTATCTGTTCCAACTACTCCTGCCACAACAGGTCCGCTGTGTACGCCAATCCGAATGTCAAAACGTATATCATCATCTAAGGCTGATGCTTTTACCTTCTCAACAAAATCCGCAATTTCTAAGGCAGCCGTTACCAATTTTACCGCATGGTCTTCAGATGGAAAGGGTAGTCCACCAGCCGCCATATAGGCATCCCCTATGGTTTTTATTTTTTCAAGCCCATGACTTTTAATGATTGCATCAAATTCTTGGTAATAAAAATCAACACTTTTCACAAGGTTTTCGGGACTAAGGTTTTCGGATAATTTGGTAAAGCCTTTAAAATCTGTAAATAAAACAGAAACTGATTCGAACTTTTTTGCATGAACTTTACCGAATTCTTTCAATTCTTGGGCTGTTTGTTCGGGCAGGATATTGAGTAATAATCGGTCTGACCTGTATTTTTCAATTTCAACGAGTTTTTTTGTTTTTTCAATAAACTTATTTCGCCTGAAAAGCCCTATTGCCAGGCCTATGATGAGTATCAGTGCTATGATGGTCGCAATAACAACGATTCTTTGGTTCTTCTTTTGCTGATTTAACAGATCTACCTCA
Source organism: Lutimonas sp. (assembly GCA_041554895.1). Classification (GTDB taxonomy): domain Bacteria; phylum Bacteroidota; class Bacteroidia; order Flavobacteriales; family Flavobacteriaceae; genus Lutimonas. The sequence goes on from JBFFLO010000006.1 coordinate 13,287, forward strand.
AGTTGTTTTTGAGAAATTTCAAAATCAGTGCGAATATTGGCCATTTGCTGTACGGCTGAAATATTATTGACACTATCTTTATACGCGATATGGTCTTTAAAGTACCTTAACGAAGCCTCAGCATCTCCTGATTGTTCATACAATTTTGATAATTGCAGATTTGCTTTGCTGATCTCGTCTTTTAAACCATATTTTACAGCTAATTCTAAACTTCTTTGAGCATATCCCAGTGCCGCATCCCAATCACCCTGATTTAAATAAAGATCAGACATATACATGAGGAAAATAGTAATAGGATAGTATTTCTCCATTTTCTCAAACATGTTGATGGCCTGGTTAATTTCATCTTTAGCCAGATCATCCTTGCCTAACATAGCATAGGCAATTCCTTTATTGCCTATATTCATGGCGATACCTTCTGTAAATCCCAAACGTTTGGCTATGGGCCCTGACTCCTCAAACATGAGCAGTGCCGAATCTGGTTTAGATACAAGCAAGTACTCGTCACCAAGGTTAATTAGAACAGCTGCTAATTCTTTAGGGTTATCATTTTTTTTATGTATGGCGATAGCCTTTTTATAATAATAAACGGCATTATTATGGTTTCCCATGATGGAATAAACATCCCCTATGGCTATACTTATCGTACCCAGGTTGTCATCCGTTTTTTCTTTTCCGGCAATTTCGGCGCCTTTAAAATAACTTTCCAGGGCTTCACTAAGGTTTCCTTTTCGGGTTAGGGCGTTCCCTTTATAAAAATACCCGAAAAAAAATTGGCGTGTAGAATCTAATTGTTGCGCATTGAGGATCAGGTCTTCGCTGTAAATAAGCGCTTTTTCCGGATCATTATGGTAGAAAGACAATTCTTTTAAAATGTCTAATTTCTCTTCCTCTTTATAGGTGCCCGCCATATAGACATGTTCCAGGCTATCAATGGTTTGTTGTTTCTGAGAGAAAAGGAAAGTAGATAAAATAAGAAAAAAGCCCAGGATCATAAAGGCCTTTTTCTTACATATATAATGTTTGTCAGTCATTTTTTTAAGCCATGATTTATCTTATTGACCTCCGACTATAACCTTGGGGTCGATTGTATACGTGCGACGGGTATCATTGATCTTAAAAGAAATTTTGTATTTATATGGATTGCCTTCTGTATTGTTTTGTACGGTTCCGACTACTGTTGTTTCTCCATCTATCTCTCTATTGTTAAAAACATTGGTTCCTCGGTCATATTTGATTTTTGTAATGTTTATGGCCGCATTTCCATCAGAAGATTGCCCATCCCAAATAATCGTGTCTCCTACTTCGGCATAGATGGTATAATCGCGAGTATCGGTTCCGGGCTCTTGATCTACAAACTGGCAGACCTGATAGGGCGGGTTATCAGCTTGAAGTGCGGCTACATTGCATTTAAGTGTTGCTCTTATCTGATTCTGACTGTAAGAAAGACCATAAAAGGTGAAGATAAAAATAAGGCTTAGCGAAATTGATTTTAAGGTTTTCATAAAAGGGGTTTTAAGGTTTAAGTTTGAAATGTAATGTATTAATCTTATAAATTTACACAAAAAAGGACCAATGGCCTTAATAATTATCCAAGAGTCTGTTATTTCTTACCTAAAACGCCAATTTTTAAATTGTGGATTTTTCCTAAAAATTTCATTTTTTTTCTATTTATTTCATGGTTCAATACTCGTTTAGTTCTGGAATCTTTTTTAAATTTAGGAGAAATTAAACTTGATCTCATGAAAAAGACTGCTGATTATTTAAAACTTTTTTCCTTACTTTTCCTGCTCATTTTTGTGCTAAGCGGATGCGCACAGACAATTCCAATTGAAGAATGTTTGGAGGTGGCGCCTTATGGTTTTTTTGGCGGCCTTTGGCACGGTTTTATAGCGCCTTTTTCATTTATTGTTAGTTTGTTTATGGATGATGTTGCTTTATACGCGGTCAACAATAATGGTTCCTGGTATGATTTTGGTTTCGTACTTGGCGCAGGAATTCTATTTGGAGGAGGAGGCAAGGCGGCCTAAAAAGACAAAGAAATTATCAAGGCATGATTTAGAAGCTACATTTTTTTAATGGGTCGTCTAAATACTCATACTTATATGATCAATAAAGCATATTAAATTTCAATTTTACAAAATGGCCCAAAAGCGTTTTTTAGCAGAAAACCTTATCAACTTTATTATGTCAGGCATTTTTTTACTTTTTGCCTATGTGCAATTAAACGATCCTGATCCTTATGTCTGGATCCTGGTTTATGGCCTGGTCGCCATCTTCTTTGCGGTTTCAATTTTTGTCAGGATCCCAAAAATTATTGTTCAAGGGGTCATTTTGGCCTTTGGATTGTTTGCTTTTTATCATGCGGGATATTTTTATGATTGGTTGCTTAGTAATGACAAGTCGGAACTTTTTGGAGATATGATTTACGACAAGCCTTATATCGAAGGAACAAGGGAGTTTATGGGGCTTTTAATTGCAATAGGGGCCTTGATTTATTTACTGAAAAGATCAAATCGTGATCAGGGCTAAACAATAGGTGGTTTTAAATAGAACGGCATCCTGTGCTACAGTTCTTAAACCTATTGCCCATCACCGGCTAAGCTTTTGATTTTTTATAACTTGTTTAAAACTTTCTTCCTGACCAACTTGGTGATACCAAGAAAAAGCAGAAATTTAAGATTGAGTTATTACCTAATAATCATTCTATTATAACATTCCTCGAGATGAGAAAATTAAAGATTTCTTTATGCATGTTTTTACTATTTTCTTTTTTGATCCAGGCTCAGGAAAGCCGGATCGAAGAAAAATCAATAAGCAAGCACTATGTATCTGAAAATCTTGAATCATCTCTCATACTATCGAGAGCTGAACAGTGGTTTAACAGTGAGGAGAATTCTGAACAGTTTGAAATTATTTCTTTGGATCAGGATAAAGGAGAGATGTTGGTCGAAGGAAAAACAAAAGTGTTATACAAAAACATCGGAAAGGAGCTTTATCCAAAAAGGAGTGGAATGGCGGAAGTTTTGGAAGCGAGCTTTGGAAACAAGATTACCATTCAGACTGAAAACGGAGCTTATTCGATCACCTACCAAGTAGTTGACATGAAGCAGGAAATGTATAAAATGGAAGACCTGTTTTACGATTGTATCGATTTTAAAAGTATTGACGAAGAAGACTTGAAGCATTACAATAAAGCGATGAATAAATTATTAAAAGCTAATTTGGTATTTAAAAAACGAAGAGATATTTTCGCTGAGAACTCAAAATCACAGTTTGAAGAAGTAAGTGATTATCTTTTGAATGCAGGCGAGCTCACGATTTATTCCATACATGAAGCTGTAGTAGCAGATGGACATTGATTGAGATGCTTTTAAACGAGTAAGGCATCACGAAAAAAAAATTAATTTTACAACTAATGATGTTGATCGCGGCAAGTTGAACAAGTATTTTTAATGCCCTTATCTATTTTTATATGCAATATTTAATGTCTACAATTTCAAGAAACACATTTATTTTATTTATTTGTTTGGTGCCATTTATAGGACAGTCACAAATTGGATCTACTAAACAAGTCGATTCTACAGGAAGGTCCGTTCCTCAGGCCATTAAAGTAGTCAATATTATTCAAAAAGTTGGGGAGGCCAATCAAGAGATCAAGGCAGCCAAGAGAAGAACATCCTCTGTCGAAGATGTAAAAAGAATTGATACATTGTTTCCCGATTATTTAAAATTCATAGCAGCACAAAAGAGGCGCAAGGATCAGCTTGTTGCGGCCAACCCAAATAGGCAAAAGATCAACAACCTGATCAAGAAATGGAATGGGTATTATGACTATCTTGAAAATTGGGAATCTATAATCAATGGGCATGAAGAGAGAAATATCATTGTTCAGGAGGCTTTGGAATTTAATGAAAAAACATGGGAACTTACTTATCAGAATGCTATTGCAGAGAAAGTGCCTCCGGAAATTTTAAGCAGTGTCAAGTCTGTATGGAATGATTTTAAGGAACTCAATAGATCCATTACTAAAGAGAACAATTCATTTCTTGTGCTTGAATCAAAAATCAATGATCAAATGCTGATTGTAAATAAGGTTGTAGACGAACTGAATGCGTTTAAGGATTCAGAAGTTTATACCCTATTTTATTTAAGGCATGAACCCCTTTGGAAATCCTCATTTAAAAGCCCTGAAAAAGATGAAGGTGAAAAGGATGAAGTAGAATCTTTATCAGAAAATTTAGTTGCGATTAGCAGATTTGTTAAGACAAGGGAGCATAATATTTATTTGTACGTTCTATTGGTTGGCTTTTTACTGACCTTGGTATATTTCGTGAAAAAGGCATTTGAGAAGTATCAGTTCAATGAGGAGAACGGAGATCTGCAAAATGCAAAAGATGTGATCGTGAATCATTCTGTTGTCAGTATGATCTTTATTGCCTTGATCGTTGCAAAATTTTTTTTTACAAATACGCCGATGTTATTTGGAAATATTCTGATTTTGTTGATATTGATCCTGTCGGTACCCCTGGTCCAGCCTTATATGTACAAAAGGTTTAAAAAGATCATCTATTTTGTCATTTTGTTCTACATTCTTGATACCGCCAAAACCTATATGTGGTTTAGTTCGTCTCAATACAGACTTTACCTGTTGTTTGAGGCTTTTTTGGTGGTTGGTGTTTTGGCCGCATTTACCAGGCCATATCTGAAGACCAGAAAAATGAATATTGGCAATTTTGGCTTGCTGTTGATCCGTTTAACACCGGTGGTTTATGCTTTACTTTTTGTTTCAATCACTTCTAATATACTTGGCTATACCAACTTAACGGATCTTACGTTGAAGATAAGCACGCAAAGTGGTGTATTTACCCTTATTTTTTATGGAATTTTAATGGTTACAGGGGGATTAATTATCGGACTCTTCCACTGGCAATTCAGCACAAATACTGAAATTGATTTTGAAAAGAAATTTGCCCTTGAAATAAAGGCGCTTCAGGTCATCAGGGTTTTTGCTTTTATTTCATGGTTCCTGTTTTTCTTGAGCATGATAGACCTGTTTAATCCGCTTACACAGTTTTTTACCGATGTTTTGACCGAGCCCCGAATGTTTGGAAGTATTGCTTTTGCCATAGGTGACGTTTTGCAATTTATAGTGATCCTGATCATTGCATTCTTGGCTACTAGTTTGATTTCTTTTCTGTTTGATAGTGGGAATATTTCTCTAAAGTTTTTGAATTTACCTAAGGGTGTGCCGGCAGCAATATCATTGGTGATCAGGTATTTGATCATAGCATTTGGGATCGTTTTGGCACTTTCCTCTTTAGGAATAGATTTAGGCAAGTTTAATTTGATGGCAGGAGCTCTTGGTCTGGGTATAGGTTTTGGTTTACAAACAATTGTGTCCAATTTTATTTCAGGCCTTATTTTAGTCTTTGAACGACCAATTAATGTAGGTGATACCGTCGAAGTAAATAATCTTTTAGGAATCGTAAACAGGATCGGCGTGCGTTCATCGAGCGTGGTCACTTTTGATGGAGCTGAGGTTGTGGTGCCTAATAATAACCTGATTGCCAATAACCTGATCAATTGGACCTTGTCTGATAGCATCAAAAGGGTAGAGATTTTGATATGGACATCTTATGGTTCTGATCCAAATCAGGTACTTAAAATTCTAACGGAAGCGGCTATGGCCAGTGAGTACACCTTAAAGAATCCGGCTCCTCAAGCCTTGTTCAGCGAATTTGGAGATAGCTCGCTTAACTTTAAATTGCGTTTTTGGGTGCAAGATGAAGTAGGCTTACAGGCCAAAAGTGATATCTCAATAGCCGTATATAACTTGTTTGCCAAGCATGGTATCGACATACCATTTCCGCAACGTGATGTGCATATAAAAGATATGCCATCTTCTGTAAAGAAGATCGATATTCCTGAAGATAAGGGACTGTCAACTTAAAAGCACAAAAAAGCTCCTTATGTTTTTCATAAGGAGCTTTTTTGTGCTTGAACATCTTATGGGTTGATCGGAATTTCCAGGAGGATAGCGCCTGCATCTTTAATTATTCCAGCTTGTACCTCAATCAATTCTGATGTATAAGATTGATAATTTGCTTCATCAATCATGATCATGTATTTTGCTGGTGATAAACCTTGAATTAAAAAAGCACCATCTTCATCAGTAGCAGTTTGAGTTACATATTCATTTTCTGAAGTGTAAATAGCCACGACAACGCCACTTAAAGGTAGGGGGTCGGTATTATCAACGGATGTGGATTCTCCTGTTACAAGACCTTTTATAGAACCTGAATTCACTAAAGTATTCACTCTTATAACAGGTTTGAGAATATATTTATCAGAATTGCCCGTCTTTACTATTGATTTTTGCACATCCCAGTCCAGGATAAAGGTGTATGAAAAGCCGGCTTCAAGTTCAGTATCCAATTTTAATTTTAATCCGGATTGCTGTGCGCTGGGAGTATCAAGAACAATAGGCTCTGTGGTATTTTTCAATAACAGGGTGTTGTTTTCACTAAGGACCAAACGTATTTGATTGATCATTCCTGCCGGGATGATCTCATCCGATAATAATAAGTCGTTACCTGCAATTAGTTTTGTAAGGTCTACCTTTATTGGGTACCCGCTTTCAGGGGTAAAACTGGTCCAGGCCTGGTTTTCAGAACTCATATATTGAATGTCGACAATTTCAATATTTACTTCTTCATAGTCTCCGGAGGCATCAACCAACCTTAGTTGAACCCTTGCCGTATCTTCCGTGTTTTCTTCCTTGCAACTTTGAAATGTGACCATATAAAAAATAGTCAAAAAAGCGAAAATCATATTTTTTTTCATAGCTAAAATATTTTGATAGATTTAATTCAAAAGCATAAAGCTAATAGTATATTCTAAAGCAATTCTGAAGAAAAGGTTTAGTCTTATCGCTGTTCTTATGTTGAATTGGGTAATGAGTGCGTTATTTACGGATAGGATCGAACCCATCATAACCGATGAAAATCTATATCAGGTTCCGATATTGGTTTTTTACATAAAAATGTAAGATAATTCGCGTCTAAGTTGTTGATTGTCTAATCAATAATTGGTAGATTTGTGTGTCACAGACAATGGTCTTCAGGTGAATCATAGATCGAAGCCAAAGACTGTTTGTTTATAGACGAACTAAACTGTTTTAAGAATTTAAAAATTTAATTATGGGAATTAAAAAGATGGCTTTTAAAGGACTACTTGTAGTAGGCTTTTTGGCCTTGATGTTCCAGGGTTTTACAAAAGTTGATCCGGAGCCAAAAGACAAATTTGTAGGACTTCAATTGTATTCGTTGAGAGATGATATGAATAAGGATGTGAAAGGTACAGTTGCAAAAGTAGGTGAGATGGGTTTCAAGTTCGTTGAAGCCGCAGGTTATAAAGATGGGCTATTTTATGGTATGAGCCCGCTGGAGTTTAAAAAATTATGCGAAGATAACGGGTTGCAATTCTTGGGTTCTCATACTGGGCAGAACTTGCCAAGCAAAGAGGATTGGGATAAAACCATGGCTTGGTGGGACACCGCTATACAGGCGCATGCCGCTGCAGGTGTCAAATGGATCGTGCAGCCATGGATGAGCGAAGAAGGTTACGAGAGCCTTGATGGACTAAAGAAATATATGGAGTATTTTAACGCGGTTGGAGAAAAATGTAAAGCGAAAGGCATTTCTTTTGGTTATCATAATCACGATAAGGAATTTACGACGATGTTTGACGGCAAACCATTATATGACCATATGGTGCAATTGAGCGATCCTGATAAAATGATGTTTCAGCTTGATTTGTATTGGATCACACACGGAGGGAAAGATCCATTAAAGTATTTTGAAAAATATCCGGGAAGGTTTATGTTATGGCATATCAAAGATGAAATGGAATTGGGAGAGAGTGGTGAAATGGACTTCAACACGATCTTTAAGCATAAAAAAGAATCAGGTCTTGAGTATGGTATTGTTGAGGTAGAACGCTATAATTTTACGCCAATGGAAAGTGTTAAGAAAAGCCTGGATTATATGCAAACCACTAATTATTAACTTCTTCGGGTTTTATAAAAGTTTTAAAACTTCAGCCTTGGCTGAAGTTTTTTTTTAAATAATTATGATTGTTTATGAATTGAATCATTGTTATTGCTAAATTGCCTGAAAGATGCATGTAAAGCCCCTTGTATAGAAGATTAAAATAGCTACACTAACTTTTAGTTAATTTTGAAATTTAGATTAAAATTAAATATGCCATTCATTGATAAAAGGTTGAGATATTTTTCTTTTTTTTTACTCATGCTTTTTGTTGCAGGCCCTGCTGTTTGTCAGGAAACGTTAGATGTGCTCACCCTGTCTGGAAGGTATGGGTTTCCGCAGTCCTATGATTCTATATATAAAAGCAAGGCAAATGAATATGGCGCTATGGCAGCTCTGGTGGCTCCAATAAGAATAAATGAGAAATCGATATGGTACAACAGTGTCAACTATTTCTATTTCCATGTTGGAAATGAAGAAGATACTTCTCCTGAAATAATGAACCCCATTGATCTGCATGGAATAATCCTTAGAACAGGTTTGTATCAAAAGTTTTCTAAGGA